>NZ_JBHYIQ010000043.1:0-63910 GCF_042739895.1 Amycolatopsis sp. NPDC059021 | reverse complement strand
GCGGCGCGGGCCGGGCGCGGGGGGGTGGGTAGGGGGTGATCTAGGCTCCACATTAGTTCGCGTGTGGTGTTTTGGGCGTGTCGACCGGCCAAACACCCGACGAAAGTCCCCTTCAGCTCGCGTGAGTCAGGACCAGAGAGCCGAGGCGAGCAGCAGGCCCACCGCGCCGGAGGCGAGACCCGCGAGCACCGTGACCACGACGTTCAGCACCGCGTAGAGCCGCGTCTTCTCCAGGAACAGCCGCAAGGTCTCGTAGCCGAACGTCGAGAACGTGGTCAGCCCGCCGCAGAAGCCGATCGAGACCAGCGACCGCACCGCCGACGGCTGCCCGCCGTGCAGCGCCCACCCCGACAGCAGGCCGAGGATCAGCGAGCCCGCGACGTTGACGGTCAGAGTCCCCCACGGGAACGCCGAGCCGCGCCACTGCTGCACGCGCCGGTCGGCCAGATACCGCAGGATCGCGCCGGCACCGCCGCCGAGCGCCACGAAGAGCAGGGTCACTTCGGCTGCCTGCCGACGTAGCGGACCACCTCGACCTGGTCGAGCGTCACCAGCCCTTCGCCGATCAGCTCGTCCAGCTGCGGCAGGAACGCGCGCAGCCGTGCTTCGTCGTCGATGATCACGACCACCACCGGCAGATCCTCCGACAGCGAAAGAATCCGTGTCGTGTGGATCAGCGAACTCGCGCCGTAGCCTTCGATCCCGCGCAGCACCGACGCCCCGGCCAGCCCGGCGTCCCTGGCACGGCGCACGATCTCGTGGTAGAGCGGTTTGTGGTGCCAGTGGTCGTCCTCGCCGACGTAGATCGTCAGGCGGGTGGCGGTTCCCGATTCCTCCATCACTGTCCCTTTCGGAGGGTGACGCTCCTGGCGGCGACGAGTCCCGCCGCGACCGCGCACAGGCACAGCAGTACCGACGCCGCGACGTAGCCGAGCCCGGCCAGCACCCGGCCGGTGCTCAGCGCGTCGAGGGTGTCGACGACGAACGTCGAGAACGTCGTGAAGCCGCCCAGCACCCCGACGCCGAGGAACGGCCGCAGCAGGTGGTGCGGCTGCGCGGTGGCGGTGATGACGGCCATCAGCACGCCGATGAGCAGACAGCCCAGCACGTTCGTGAGCAGCGTCGACACCGCGAACGCGCCCCGTGCGTGCGGCAGCGCGACCGACAGGCCGTAGCGGGCGAGGCTGCCGAGTGCCCCGCCCGCGCCGATTGCGAGCAGGACGTCCCAGCGGGTCGCCGGAGTCACAGGCATACCCAGCAGTTTCTCACCCGATGGCGGACGCGTCGCGGCGGGCGAGTCGACCATGCTGGACGCCGGGCGCCACCCGGATGCCGGGCTCCGGACGGTGTCCGTATTGTTGCTCAGGGTAGGCAAGGCAACCCTAAGAAAGGCGGGTACATGCGCGAAGAGTCCCTCGCCGGTGGTCAGGGCGGCGCCGCCCGGCTCGGTGAGCTGATCCCGGTCGCACTGGGCGGGATGGCCGCCGGTATCGCCGAACGTGGCGGACCGGTACCCGCGGGCGGGCCCGCCGCGGTCGCGGCCGCCCTCACCGCGGCCGGGGGCGGGACGGGGACCCTGCCCAGGACCGGCGTCGGCGCCGAGCAAGCGCTCGCCGAGCTGAGTCACCTGCTCGCCGCCGGCTCGGCCGATCCGGCGGACCCGGCCTGCGCCGCGCACCTGCACTGCCCGCCGCTGGCCGTTTCGGTCGCGGCCGACGTCGTCGCGGGGGCGCTCAACCCGTCCATGGATTCCTGGGACCAGGCCCCGGTGGCGAGCGAACTGGAACGCGCTTTCACCACCGGGATCGCCCGGTTGTGCTACCCGGACACGCCCGGCGCGGACGCCGTGGTGACCTCCGGCGGCACCGAGTCGAACCTGCTCGGCCTGCTGCTCGCCCGCGAGGCTTCGCCCGGTGTCCCGGTCCGCCCGGTGTGCGGGGCCAACGCGCACCACAGCGTCGCGCGCGCCGCGTGGCTGCTCGGCCTGCCCACCCCGGTCGTCGTGCCCTGCGAGGACGACCGCATGGTCCCGGCCGCGCTGGCCGGGGCCCTCGCGGCGGTGGACGGCCCCGCGGTCGTCGTCGCCACCGCCGGGACCACCAACACCGGCGCGATCGACCCGCTGCCGGAGATCGCCAGGGTCTGCCGCCGCGCGGGCGCGCGGCTGCACGTCGACGCGGCATACGGCGGAATGGCGTTGTGCAGCACCGAATTACGGCCGCTGCTTGCCGGGCTGGAACTCGCCGACTCGGTGGCGCTGGACATGCACAAGTTCGGCTGGCAGCCGGTCGCGGCGGGGCTGCTCGCCGCCCGCGAGACCGCCGACCTCGCCGCGCTGAGCGTGCGCGCGGAGTACCTCAACGCGGACGACGACACCGAGGCCGGGCTGCCGGATCTGCTGGGCCGCTCGATCCGGACGTCGCGGCGTCCCGACGCGTTCCGCATGGCGGTCACCGTGCGGGCGCTGGGCACCGACGGGATCGGCGCGCTGGTCGAGCGGTGCTGCGCCACCGCGTCGGACGTCGCGGCGATGATCGGAGCGCATCCCGCGCTGCGGCTGCTCGCCCCGCCGCCACTGTCCACTGTGGTCTTCCGGCCGACTGTCGCCGATGGACTGTCCGAAGCGGACGAACTCGTCGCCGGGATCCGCCGCGTGCTGCTGGAGGCGGGCACCGGGGTGATCGGCCGCGCCGCGCTCCCGACCGGGCCGGACGGGGCGCCGCAGCTGTGGCTCAAGCTCACGCTGCTGCACCCGCACGCGAGGGCCGACGACTACCGCGTGCTGCTGGAGCGGGTGGTCGCCGCGGCGGAGGCCGAATGCGCGGCAAGGCCGGGAAGCCCGGTGGCGTCATGAGGTCCTATGACGTGGCGGGCGTCGGGATCGGCCCGTTCAACCTTTCCCTCGCCGCGCTGGCCGAGCCGGTCAGCGGGCTGGACGTCGCGTTGTTCGAGGCACGCCCGGAATTCCGCTGGCATCCCGGCCTGCTGGTCGAGGGTGCGACGCTGCAGGTCCCGTTCCTCGCCGACCTGGTGTCCCTCGTGGACCCGACCAGTCCACTGTCCTTTTTGAACTACCTGCGGGAGCGCGGGCGCCTGCTGCCGTTCTACTTCGCCGAGCGGTTCCACCTGCCGCGCGCGGAGTACGACGACTACGGGCGCTGGGCCGCGTCGCGCCTGCCGGGCTGTCACTTCGGCCATCGGGTGACCGGGGTGCGCTGGTCGGCCGAGCAGGAAGCCTTCGAGCTGACGATCTCCGGCAGGGAACCCGTGCTGGCGCGGTCGGTCGTGCTCGGCGTCGGTTCGGTGCCGTCGGTGCCGGAACCGCTGCGCGCGTGCGTCGACGACCCGGGCACGCTCGCTCTGCATTCCGCCGACTATCTGACCCATCGGGACGCGTTGCTGGCAGCGGAGACCGTGACCGTGGTCGGCTCCGGGCAGTCCGGCGCGGAGGTTTTCCTCGACCTGCTGCGTTCGCGATCCACAGTGGACGGCCTGCGCTGGCTCGCGCGCACCCCCGCGTTCGCGCCGATGGAGTACTCGAAGCTCGGGCTGGAGCAGTTCACCCCCGACTACACCGCCTACTTCCGTGGCCTTCCCGAAGCGGTGCGCGACGAGCTGCTGCCCGCGCAATGGCAGCTGTACAAGGGGATCGACGGCGAGACGATCGCCGCCATCCACGACGAGCTGTACCGGCGCAGTATCGGCGGCGGCTGGCCGGACGTGACGCTGACGCCCGGCGTCGAGGTCGTCTCGGCGTCTACTGTGGACGGCGGATTCTCCTTGGAGGTCCGGCATGTCCAGCAGGACCGGACCGCCGTCGTGCGCACCGGCGCGGTGGTGGCCGCCACCGGATACGCCGAAACGCCGACCGGCCCGTTGCTGGCCGGGCTCGGCGACGCCGTCCACCGGGACGCGCGGGGACGGCTGAAGATCGGCGCGGACTACCGGGTGGAACTCGACGCGGCCATCGGCGGCACGCTCTTCGTGCAGAACGCGGAAAAGCACACGCACGGGCCGGGCGCGCCGGATCTGGGGCTGGGGGCGTGGCGCGCGGCCGCGATCCTCAACGCGGTGTGCGGCAAGGCGGTCTACGAACTGCCCGCGCGCACCGCGTTCACCACGTTCGGGATCGGGAGTGGACAGGAAGGGTGAGGATGGACAACGCGGGAGCCTGGCGGGCCGCCGGTGCGCTGATCACCCACAAGATGCTCGGCGAGCTGTCGTACGAGGCGATGCTCGTGCCCGAGGTGGGGGAGGAGGCCGAGCGGGGCCACCGGAGATGGCGGTTGAACCTCCCCGGCGGCGTCGTCTACGCCTTCCAGGCGCGGCGGGGCGCGTTCGAATCGTGGACGGTCCTGCCCGGCAGCGCCACCCGGCAGGTGGGCGATGGTCCGGCCGTGCCCGTCGACGACCCGCGCACGCTGGTCGTGGATGCCAGGAAGACGTTGGGGCTGACCGGTTTGCGGCTCGCCGACGTGCTGGCGGAGCTGACCGCGACAGTGACCAACGAAGCCGCGCGGCTGCGGCGGGCTCCCTCGGCGGCCGAACTGTCCACGATGGACTACAACCTGGCCGACGGTCATCTCACCGGCCATCCGCGGCTTGTGCTGAACAAGGGCAGGGTCGGGTTCTCCGCTGCCGACCGCGCCCGGTTCGCTCCGGAGGCGGGGGCGGACATCCGGCTGCGCTGGCTGGCCGTGCACCGCGACCACGCCGAGTTCCGCTGCGTCGACGAACTGAGCGCGAAAGCCTTGCTGGAAGGCGAACTCGACGAGTCGCAGCGCGCGGAGTTCACCGCGCGGATCGCCGAGGCAGGAGATCCCGCCGACTACGTCTGGGTGCCGGTGCACCCGTGGCAGGCCGACGAGATCGTCGGCACGCTGTACGCGGCCGAGCTCGCCACCGGAGCGATGATCGACCTCGGCGAGCCGGCGGACCACTACCGTCCACATCAGACTGTCCGGACGCTGGCCAACCTGTCCAGGCCCGATCGCCACGACGTCAAGACCGCCGTGTCGGTGCGGAACACCCTGGTCTACAGAGGACTCAACTCGGCGGCGACACTGGCGGGGCCGTCGGTGACGTCCTGGCTGCGGCGTATTCACGACGCGGACCCGGTGCTTTCGGAGAAGTACCGGTTCGAACTGCTCGGCGAGGTCGCGAGCGTTTCGGTGCGGCATCCGCTGTTCGGCGCGCTGGAGGAACTGCCGTACCGGTTCCACGAGACGCTCGGCGCGCTGTGGCGCGAGCCGCTGGTGGCGCGGCTGGCCGAGGGGGAGCGGGCGATTTCCTTCGCCGCGCTGCCGTATCGCGACGCGGACGGGGTGTCCGTCCTCAGTGTACTTATCAGCCGGTCCGGGGAGAGCGCCGAGCAATGGCTGGCGCGGCTGTTCGACCTGCTGCTCACCCCGCTGCTGCAATGGCTGCTGCGGTACGGAGTCGGCTTCTGCCCGCACGGCCAGAACCTGGTGCTGGTGACCGACACCGAGGGACGTCCGCTGCGCGTGGTGATCAAGGACTTCGCACAGGGCGTCGACCTGATGGACCAGGAGCTGGACTGCTACGCCGATCTGCCGCCCGAGGCGGCCGCGGACATGCTGCGCTGGGCGCCGCACCTGCTCGCGCAGTCGCTGTTCAGTTCGGTGTTCTCCGGGCAGCTGCGGTTCTGGGCGGAAATCCTGCTCGACGATATCGGGCTGGAGCGGGCCCGGTTCTGGGAGCTGGTGCGCGCGGTCGTCGGCCGGTACCGGGACGAGAATCCCGACGTCGCCGAGCGGTTCGACGCGTGCATGCTGTTCGCGCCGGACGTCGAACGGGTGACCTTGAACCGCGAGCACTTCGCCGGGCAGGGCTTCGACAAGGTCGAGCGGGACGACGAGTTCGACGTACGCTGGGGCCGGGTGCCGAACCCGCTGTCCGGGCCGGATCCGGACGGCGCGTGGTGAGCCCGTTCACGCGGCCGGTCGGTGCGCGCTCGCTGGCCGCCCGCGCGGCGGCGGCGAGCGCGGCGGCACCGGTGCTGCGGGCCGGGCTCGCCGAGCCGGGCGCGCGGTTGCTGCTGGTGGTGCCCGATCCGCACGCGCGGTTCGCGGCCGTGGAACTGAACGCTCCATTCGCGGCCGAGGTGCTCGACGACGGCTACGGCGTGTGCAGTTACGTTTTCGCGTGGACACCGGAACGGGAACCGCTGCCGGTGCCGGAAGGCAGCTCGGTAGCTCGCTATATCGGCGGATTCGGGGATCTGCCGGCCCGGCCGGACCCGGCGTCCGCGGTGCCGCTCGGCGACCGGGCATGGGCGGTGGTCGGCGACGTCGCCTGGCCGAGCGGCGAACCCGCGACGTTGGCGCCCCGGGAAATCCTGCGCGGGCAGCTCGCGGCGCTGGAGGAACTGGGGCTGACGCCGTCGGTGGGAATCGAGCACGAGGTCGTCTTCCGTGACGCCGATGGCGAGCCGCTCACGCCACACGGCGTGGATTACGCCCTCGGCGGCACCGAACGGCTGGCGCCGCTGCTGGCCGATCTCCGATCCGCTTTGGACGGTGCGGGGCTCGGCGTCGAATCGGCGCGGGCGGAATGTCACCCCGGGCAGTACGAGATCGTGCTCCGGCACCGTGACGCGCTGGCCGCCTGTGACGATATCCTGCTCCAGCAGCTGATCGTGCGCCGCACCGCCGCCGCGCACCACGTCACCGCCGACTACGCGGCGGCACCCGAACCCGGTCACGGCAACTCCGGCCATGTCCACCTTTCACTGTCCACAACGGATGATTCGCCGCTCGATGCCGGGATTTCCGGCCCGCTGTCCGGGTTTCTCGCCGGGGTGCTCCGGTACGCGCGAGCGCTGACACCGATCTGGGCGCCGACCTGGAACAGCTATGTACGCCTGCGCACCGCGCCGTTCTCGCCGCGGGAGCTGCGCTGGGGCGTCGACGACCGCACCGCGTCGATCCGGCTCGCCGGGCGCGGTGCCGGCCAACGGCTCGAGTTCCGCTTCGCCGGAGCCGACGCTTCGCCGCACCTCGTCGTCGCCGCGTTGCTGGCCGCCGGTCGCGCCGGACTCGCCGAAGGCTCGACGCCACCACCGGCCGGGCAGACCGTCGGCGAACTGGCCACGACACCATGGGAGGCACTGGCGGCCTTCGAGGAGGACGCGCCGAAACTGCTGGGCGAGGACGTCGCCGAGCTGATCGCGGCACTGCTGCGAGCGGAGATCGACGCCGGGCTCGACGCCGTGACCGATTGGCAGCGCGCCCGCGCCGCCCTGCGCTCCTGACCGGTTCGCCGGAAAACCGTTCGCCGCCATGGCGGGTCGCCGCTACGCTGCCGATCATGCTGGATCAGCGACGGCTGGACGAGTTCGCCGAACGCGGTTTCGTGGTGATTCCTCAGGCGGTGCCGGAGAACGCGGTGGCGGAGGCGGCGCGAGGCATCGATGAGCTGGTGGCACGCGACCCGCCGGGAGCACAGGTCGTCGGGCCGCATTTCTACTTCCCCGACGCGGCCGACGTCCCGGCCTTGCTGGCGCTGGTCACCGAGAGTCCTGCGTGGTCGTACGCGGAATCGCTGGTCGGCCCCGGAAACCTCGAGGTGCCGGGGCAGGTGCAGATCGCGCTGAACATCCCGCCGTTCTCGCACCGGCCCGGCGGGCACCACCTCGACGGTTACCCGCCAGGCCCGGACGGCCGGCCCTACACGTTCACCATGCTCGCCGGGGTGCTCATGTCCGACCAGCTCGGCGAGGACGGCGGCAACCTCTGGGTCTGGCCGGGCACGCACCTGACGCACGCGGAGTACTTCCGCGAGCACGGTCCCGACGCGTTCCTCGCCGCGGGCGGCTATCCGCCCATCCGGCTGCCCGAACCCGAGCAGATCCGGGGCAGGGCCGGGGATCTGCTGCTGGCACACTACCTGCTCGGGCACAACATCGGCGGCAACATGACGGACCGGACACGGCGCGCGCTGTACTTCCGGCTGAAGCGGACCGGCCACGGTCCGCGGTGGCGTGAGTTCCTCCAGGACCCGTGGCTCGACTACGACCCGCTCCGATCCACGCCGCGCGGGGAGTGAATGTCCTTTGTGGACCACGGGTGTCCCATCGCCCTGTCGGGGTGCCCGAAGGTCATGTTCGAGATGTGTGTTGGCATCTCGTGAAGCCCAGCGGCCCGCGTCCCGCTCCTCCGAGGAATGTGCGCTTGCGTGCCCTGACGGCAGGGTGCAGATGGTGTAGGTGGGGCCATCGTCTCTGGCTGAGTGCCCGGCGTGGCAACGGGCAGCGAAGCGTTCGGGCGAGAGGTCGCGAATGGCGCATTGAGGATGCTCAACCTGGATCCGCTGATGTGCCACGCGGCTCTTGTCCTTTGTGGATTGGTGGGCCGTGAAGGCCTCCTTCCCAGCACTGAGCGCCGGGAAGGAGGCCTTCACGGCATTGTGGACGCCTCCGACCATGCGACTCACGGGGTGAAAGGGGGCCCGCTGTGGTTGCTGGTGCAGGAAAGTGGACTCGCGGTCGCGACCCCCAGCGCCGAGCGGCCGTTTACGTCTCGTTGCGCGCGAAAGCCCTCCGGGCGCACACCCGAATGGCGGATCCAGGCTCAAGGTCGCGAATGTGCCATTCGCGACCTTGGCCACCGCGAGAGAGCCAACCCGCCGCTACCTCACACTGAGAGAACCGGACTGTGGCCAATGGGTAGAGCGGCCTCAGGCGCTCGTTCCCTGCGGTTCAGGTTCTGAGGTGGATGGTGTTGCGTCGGGGTGTGCGGGTCGCGTCCAGCCAGGCAGGCGGCACGAACTCGGGGAGTCCGTCGCTGGCGATCCGGACTTCCCATTCAGAGTGGTGGATTACCTTATGGTGGACAGAACATAAGAGTACGAGATTGTCCACTTTGGTCTCGCCATGGTGTGCCCAATACACCACATGATGCGCCGTGCATCGGTAAGCGGGCGCATCGCACCCCGGGAACGCGCAGCCGCCATCGCGGCGGGTCAATGCCCGGCGGATGGCTGGGGTGGCCAGCCGTTGGGCGCGGCCCACGTCGAGGGGTTCGCTGTGCGAGCCCAGCACCATCGGGATGATCTTCGCGTCGCAAGCCAGTCGCCGTGCTTCGGCGGCGGTGATCTCCCCGAGCAGATCGAGAGTGGCCTGCCCGATTCCGGATCGTAGTTCTTCCAAGCTGACGGTGACGACGATGTGGGTGGCTTCTCCGGCTTGGGTGGGCAGGTCGGGATGTTCGGCCCACATGCGCACCAACTCCGAGAACGCGCAACCGCGCCGTTCCCACTGGGTTCGAGTGTCGCGGCCCTCTTCCTCGGTGGCGGGTCGTGGCTTCGCGAGCGGATCCAGCATCGCTTGCAAGCGTGCGGAAGTCTCATCGTCTACCCGGGCCTTGATCTGATGCCCGCCATCACGGTGCGGGGCGATCGAGAACTCGGGCTGGAATGGTTTCGGTTCCCGGGTTTTCGGCTCTTTCCCGTCGGGGTCGAGCTGGCTCAACAGGCGTCGTCCGGCGGCGCGGATTTCGCGGGGACCAGCCGCGCGGGCGAGTTCGGCGAGGATCTTCTCCGCCTGTTCCCGATCCTGCACCGACACGGTCTGGGGAAGCTTGTCCAGCACCCGCAGGATTTCGTCGATCTGCGCGGCCCCGACCGCACCCTCGGCAGCGGCCTGCGCGGTCGCAGGCGCAGTAGATGGCTGCTCACCGGAAGTCAGGTCGCGGGTGCCGTTGAGCGCCAGTGCCCGTGCCGCGCGAGCTTTCGCCTCGGCGTAGGGAATATTCAACGTCTCCTGCAGCAGCCGCACAAGACTTCCGTAGCCGGTGGTGTCGCGTATCCCGCGCCGTTCCAGCTCGGCCATGACCTCGCCCTGGACAGCGGCTTCACGACGCTGCACACACTCGGACTCCAGAAGCCGCTCCAGCAGGCAGCCGACATCCTCGCGCCACCACTCGGTGCGCGATGCGGAGGTGCTGCTGTCGACTGACATACCTCCACAATACGCCACCTGATCGAACATGTGTGCTATCGATCGGGTGAACCTCTGGAACGCACTTTTCCTTGCTATGTAAGGGTTTTGCCTCCTCCGGGAACGTGAGTGTCCTCCGTGACGCGTTCGGGACAGGGACGTCGTGTCATCGGGATTTCATCGGCTGTGATTAGCGTCCGATCCGCGAGCAACACGACTCGAAGGTGGGGAGCACAACAGTGTCGAAGAGAACTGTCACCTGTGCGGTGGCCGTCATGGCGGCCGCCGCGTTCACCGTTTCGATTCCGTCCGTGGCCCAGGCCGCGGACACGCATGCCGGTACCAAGGCGTTGCTGGACCGCGCACTGCAGAACGCGCCGGGCGCGGCGGTGTTCGCCGGGAACGCCGCCGGTTCGTGGGTCCTGCAGTCCGGGACCGGCGACACCCAGGCGGCGAAGCCGATCCAGCCGGGCGAACACCACCGGATCGCCAGTCAGACCAAGACGTTCACCGCCGTGGTGACGCTCCAGTTGGCCGACGAGGGCAAAGTCGCGCTGGACACGCCGATCGAGACCTCTCTCCCCGGCGTGGTCGACGGCAACGGCTACGACGGCACCAAGATCACCGTGCGGCAGCTTCTGCAGCACCACAGCGGCATCCCGGTGAACAACAACCCGCGTCCCGCGCGGAACCCCGATGGTTCCTACACGTTGCGGGAGGTGGTTCGCGACGGGCTGAGCCTGAAGCCGAACTCGGCGCCGGGCACCAAGTTCGAGTATTCCAACACGAACTTCGAGATCCTCGGCCTGCTGATCGAGAAGGTCACCGGGCGGTCCGCTGGCGAGGCGATCACCGAGCGGATCATCAAGCCCCTTGGTCTTCAGGCGACCGGTTATCCGCGTGGTGGCGACCGGACCCTGCCCGCGCCGTACGTGCACGGATACGCCGGCGGCCGGGTCGGCCCGATCTTCTTCTGGGTGGACAACACCACGAACGTGGAACCGTCGATGTTCGGCACCGCCGGGGCGATCGAGTCCACGATGTCCGACGTCACGGCGTTCTACCGGGCGCTGGCCACCGGAAAGCTCGTCTCGTCCGCGGGGCTGGCCGAGATGCGCAAGACGATCCCGTGGGAAGGCGCGCCCGCGGGCTACGACTACGGGCTCGGTTTGGTGAAGCACACGCTGTCCTGCGGTGGCGACGCGTGGGGGCACCCCGGCAACGTCGTCGGCTACGCGACTTGGACGGCGGCCACGGACGACGGGCGCTACGCGACGGTGGTGACCAACACCTTCAGCGCCGCGGCCGGTACCAACGGCGACGACCTCCGGTTCGAGATCCTCGACGCCGCCATATGCGGTCGGTGAACCCCGGACGTCCCGCCCCGCCGGGCGGGACGTTCCGTTCGCGGGCCTGACATTCCGGGGTGCTGCGCCGTCGTACTGGTGACAAGCCGGAATGGAAGGAGTCGAGTGGCGATGACTGCGCAGCGCGAGAGTGACGAGGCCGCGATCAGGCGGCAAATCGACAAAATCGGCGAGGGGCTCCGGGACAGGGATCTCGACGGCCTGGAGCGGCTGTACACGGCCGACGTCGTGTCCTTCGACGTCGAACCGCCACTGCAGCACGTGGGAACGGCGGCGAAACTGAAGAACTGGGCGAACGTGTTCACGTTCTTCGAGAAGGTGCGTTACGAGATCCGCGAGCTGAAGCTCACGGTGGGCGGCGAAGTGGCGTTCGGGCACGGCTTCGGCCGTCTCGGTGGCACGCTGAAGAACGGGACGGAGACGAGCGGAATGTGGGTCAGGGCCACGTTCTGCTTCCGGAAGATCGACGGCATCTGGCTGATCGCGCACGACCAGGTTTCCGTGCCGTTCGACATCACGAGCGGCAAGGGCGTGGCCGACCTCGAGCCCTGACCCGGCGGAGACCGGACCGGTCAGGACCCGAACAAGGATACCCGGACCCAGTTCTCGGTTGGTTTGAGCGCCGCCAGGACAAGGGTCACCACCGCCGGGGCGACCAACGCCGCGAGCACGACCAGGATGATCGGGCCTGCACCCGCTGTGAGGGTGTTGTCCTTGACCTGGACCAAAATGGCCGCCAGTACCGCGCCTTGGACGACCGCCGCCGCGCTGCCCGCGAGAGTGAGCCAGCGTCCCGGCTTCCTCCTGCGATACAACTGGATCCCGCCGATGAACAGGAACGGAGCCTGCACCGCGAATTCGCCTAGCAACAACGGCGGGAAGCTGCCAAGGATGTGCTGCGAGCCCAGGAGAACCACCAAGAGGACGCAGGCCGGAATGGCCGCCAGTCCGCCGAGCACGGCCAGCACTGCGGCGGTCACGGGCACGCCCGCGCCGGACCTCACCGAGCCCGGATGGCCGACCGGCGGTGTAGGTGGGTATTCCATGTTCGTTGCTCCCCAGTTGCGTCTCGACCTTGGCGCACAACACACATCTTGGAGAGGCCGATCAGCGTTACGGCCGGGACGCGCCGGGATGGCACCGAACCGGTTTGACATTGATTTAGAACATGTGTTCGACTGGCGGGGTGCGATGGGAACGACAGCGGGTGGGGGTGGAGCCGGTGCTGCCAGGCCTGGAGGGCCTGGTGCGAACGGTGCGGCCACCGGAGTTCGACGGCGTCACCTTTCACGAGGTGCGGGCTCGTTCGGTCCTGAACAAGGTGCCCGAGGGATCCGGTGTCCCGTTCGGATGGACGGTCAACCCGTACCGCGGCTGCTCCCACGCCTGCACCTACTGCCTGGAGGGCGGCACCCGGATCCTGCTGGCCGACGGGCGCACGCGGGCGTTGTCCGAACTGCGTGTCGGCGACCGGATCTACGGCACCCGCGGGCACGGGGCGGCACGCAGGCTGGTGCCCACCACGGTGCTCGCGCACTGGTCCACGGTGCGGGAGGCGTACCGGGTGACGCTGGAGGACGGCACCCGGCTCGTCGCGGGGGAGGACCATCGGTTCCTGTCCGGGCGCGGATGGCGGTTCGTGACCGGCAGCAGGCTCGGTGTCGCGCAGCGGCCGCATCTGGCCGAGGGCACCGAACTCGTCGGCGTCGGCCGGTTCGCCGCGACACCGGACGACACCCTCGGCTACCGCGCCGGGTACCTGTGCGGGATGCTGCGCTCCGGCGGGTTCGCCGGTGAGCCGGACGCGACGGCGCGCGCGGTGCGGTATCTGCCGGATTTCGGTGCCTCGGTGGGATTTCTGCGTGTCCCGAAGACACCCGACGCGCACTGGCGGCACGGTTTCCTCGCCGGCGTCTTCGACCTCGCGGGCGGCTACCGGCGTGGCGCCCTGCGGATCACGCACGAGGAACCGGAGATCGCCGACGCGCTGTGTGCCGCGCTGGAGGCGTCCGGCTTCGGCTACGACCGCGACGAGCGGCAGCCGGGGAAGCAGCGGGTGAAACTGCGCGGCGGCACCGCGGAGGTGGTCCGGTTCCTGCACGTCACCGACCCGGCGGTGGGCTGGAAGCGGTCGCTCGACGGGACGGCGATCGGCGCGAGCCGCCGCCGGGTGGTCTCGGTCGAGCCGCTCGGGCTGCGGCTGCCGTTGTTCGACATCACCACCGGCACCGGCGACTTCGTGGCCGACGGGATGGTGTCCCACAACTGTTTCGCCCGCAACACCCACACGTACCTGGATTTCGACGCGGGCCGCGACTTCGACACCCAGGTCGTGGTGAAGGTCAACGCGCCGCAGGTGCTGGCCGCGCAGCTGCGCCGTCCCGGCTGGACCCGCGAGCACGTCGCGATGGGCACGAACACCGATCCGTACCAGCGGGCGGAGGGCCGCTACCGGCTGATGCCGGGCATCATCACCGCGCTCGCCCGCTCGGGAACGCCGTTCTCGATCCTCACCAAGGGCACCGTGCTGACCAGGGACCTTCCGCTGCTGGAGAGCGTCGCGGCCGACGTCGGAGTGCGGCTGGCGGTGTCGATCGCGCTGCTCGACCGCGATCTGCAGCGCCGGCTGGAACCCGGCACGCCGAGCCCGGCCGCCCGGCTGGAGCTGGTAGCGAAGGCACGGGCCGCGGGGTTGCCGTGCTCGGTGATGGTGGCCCCGGTGCTGCCGTGGCTGACCGACTCCGCCGAGGCGCTGGACGCGCTGTTCGGGCGGCTCGCCGAGGTGGGCGCGAGCCGGGTCACCGTGCTGCCGCTGCATCTGCGGCCCGGCACCCGCGAGTGGTTCGCCCGGTGGCTGGCCAGGGAGTACCCGGCGCTGGTGCCGCGGTACAAACAGCTGTACGCGCGCGGCAGCTACGTCACGAAGGCCTACCGCGAACGGCTCGGCGAACGGGTCGGGCCGCTGCTGCGGCGGCACGGTCTCGACCTGCCGGAGAACCTGCCCGAGCAACGCGGCCACCGCGTCGAACCGGCCGTCGAAGCCGCCCCGGCGGACCCGGCGGAGCAGCTCCGGCTGCTGTGAGCACCCGGGCCTGGTGACG
Source organism: Amycolatopsis sp. NPDC059021 (assembly GCF_042739895.1). Classification (NCBI taxonomy): domain Bacteria; kingdom Bacillati; phylum Actinomycetota; class Actinomycetes; order Pseudonocardiales; family Pseudonocardiaceae; genus Amycolatopsis; species Amycolatopsis sp. NPDC059021. Next base: position 49,484 of record NZ_JBHYIQ010000043.1, on the reverse strand, counting down.
CCGTGCCCGGTGCGGTTCGTTAGCCTGTGCGCTTGGCGAAAACCGCCCGGAATCCCCCTGCCGAAGGAGAGCAGTCGCAGTGCTCCGCACTCACCAAGCCGGCACCCTGCGTGCCGAGCATGCTGGTCAGACCGTCACCCTCACCGGATGGGTGGCGAGGCGGCGCGATCACGGCGGCGTGATCTTCATCGATCTCCGGGACGCGAGCGGGGTCGCCCAGGTCGTCTTCCGCGAGGGCGAGATGGCCGAGCGCGCACACCAGCTGCGCTCCGAGTTCTGCGTCCGCGTCGTCGGCGAGGTCGCGACGCGGCCCGAGGGCAACGCCAACGCCGAGATCCCGACCGGCGACATCGAGGTCCTCGCGACCGGGCTGGAGGTGTTCTCCGAGGCCGCGCCGCTGCCGTTCCCGATCGACGACCGCGTCGACGTCGGCGAGGAGGTCCGCCTCAAGCACCGCTATCTCGACCTGCGCCGCGGCGGCCCGGCCGCCGCGATGCGCCTGCGCAGCGAGGTCAGCCGGGTGGCCCGCGAGGTGCTGCACGAGCAGGACTTCGTCGAGGTCGAGACCCCGACCATGACCCGCTCCACCCCCGAGGGCGCGCGTGACTTCCTGGTCCCGGCCCGGTTGCGGCCCGGCTCCTGGTACGCGCTGCCGCAGTCGCCGCAGCTGTTCAAGCAGCTGCTCATGGTCGGCGGCCTGGAGCGGTACTACCAGATCGCCCGCTGCTACCGGGACGAGGACTTCCGCGCCGACCGGCAGCCGGAGTTCACCCAGCTCGACATCGAGATGAGCTTCGTCGAGCAGGACGACGTCATCGCGCTGGGCGAGAGCGTCGTGAAGGCGCTGTGGAAGCTCATCGGCCACGAGATCCCGCTGCCGATCCCGCGCATCACCTACGCCGACGCGATGGCGAAGTACGGTTCGGACAAACCGGACCTGCGCTTCGACCTCGAACTCACCGACATGACGGAGTTCTTCGCCGACACGCCGTTCCGCGTGTTCCAGTCGCCGTATGTCGGCGCGGTCGTCATGGAGGGCGGAGCCGACCAGCCGCGCCGCCAGCTCGACGCCTGGCAGGAGTGGGCCAAGCAGCGCGGCGCGCGCGGGCTGGCGTACATCCTCGTCAACACCGACGGCACGCTCGGCGGGCCGGTCGCGAAGAACCTGTCCGAGACCGAGCGCACAGGCGTCGCCGCGGCGGCGGGCGCGAAGCCGGGCGACTGCATCTTCTTCGGCGCGGGCAAGGCCGCCGACGTCCAGCCGCTGCTGGGCGCCGCGCGGGTCGAGATCGGCAAGCGGCTCGGCCGGATCGACGAGAACGCCTGGTCGTTCGTGTGGGTGGTCGACTTCCCGATGTTCGTGCCGGTCGAGGAGATCGGGGACGACGTCGCGGTCGGCGGTGGCAAGTGGACCGCGCTGCACCACGCGTTCACCTCGCCGACGCCCGACTCGATCCCCAAGCTCGCCGACGACCCGGGCGATGCGCTGGCCTACGCCTACGACATCGTCTGCAACGGCAACGAGATCGGCGGCGGGTCGATCCGTATCCACCAGGCCGCGCTGCAGAAGCAGGTCTTCGAGATCATGGGCCTGAACGACGAGGAGGCGCAGGAGAAGTTCGGCTTCCTGCTCGACGCCTTCCAGTTCGGCCCGCCGCCGCACGGCGGTATCGCCTTCGGCTGGGACCGGATCGTGATGCTGCTGTCGCGTTCGGACTCGCTGCGGGACGTCATCGCGTTCCCGAAGACCGGCGGCGGGTTCGACCCGCTGACCGCCGCACCCGCCCCGATCACCGCGCAGCAGCGCAAGGAGGCGGGTATCGACGCCAAGCCGGTGCCGCCCGCGAACTGATGCTGCACCTGAGGGCGGTGTGCCCGCCGGAACGGACCGAGGAAGCACTCACCGTCCTGCGGGCACACGCCGGGACGGCACATCTGATCGCGCACCGCGGTGTCGCGGTGAGCCCGCCGGGCGACTTGATCGAAGCAGACGTCGCCCGCGAGGCCGCCGACGAAATCGTGGACGCGTTGTGCGCGCTCGATCTCGACCACAGCGGCGGAATCACGCTGGAGGCCGTCGACACGGCGTTGTCCGACGCGGCCGACGCCGCGGAGGAGGCGGCTCCCGGGGAGGGCGCGGATGCCGTGGTGTGGCAGGAACTTCTCGGCCGCACGGGCGAGGAATCCCGCTTCAACGCGACATTCCTGGCGTTTCTCGCCATCGCCTGCCTGCTCGCCGCGGTCGGGGTGCTCACCGATTCGGCGGTCACGATCGTCGGCGCGATGGTGGTGGGCCCGGAGTTCGGGCCCCTCGCCGCGGTCGCGGTCGGGCTGGTGCTGCGGCGGTGGGATCTGGTGCGCCAGGCCGGGACCGCGCTCGCGATCGGGTTCCCGGTGTCGATGCTGGTGACGTTCGGCGTGGTGCTGCTCGGCTCCGTCACGGGACTTTTCGACGTCGACGCGGTGGTGAACAACCATCAGGTCGATTTCGTCTACAAGGTCGGGCCGCTCTCGCTCGTCGTCGCGCTGCTGGCGGGCGCCGCCGGGATGCTCGCGATGACGTCGGCCAAATCCGCCGCGCTGGTGGGGGTTTTCATTTCCGTAACGACTGTGCCCGCCGCGGGTTACGCGATGGTCGCGGTCGTCGCGGGAAACTGGCTACGGTTCCTCGGATCCCTCGGCCAGCTCGTCGTGAACCTCATCGGAATCGTTGCAGCTGCGGCCATTGTGCTGATGTTGCGCCGTCGCGTGCAACGTTCCCCCTCGATGGAACGTCCGCTTTCACGCGGGTGATCCTTCTCATCCGCACCGCAGCCGCTTGTCCGGATGTCAGTGGTCATGGTTGCTCAGTCACGAGTAGGGTCGGTGACAATGACAGTCGACACCTCCTCCGCCGACGACTCCACCGTCGGAGCAGGAGCCGAACACCTCGCCATCGCGGCGGCGGTCGCGGCCGGCGAGTCCGTTCTCGCGCGCCGCTTCGGCAGCGCGATCACGCTCGTCGCCCCGGAGGATCTCGCCGGGAGCGGCCCCGCGACGGTGGTCAGGACCCGTGTCGCTTCCTCCCCGTTCTCCTTGCCGCGCACGCTGGTCATCAAGCACTACCCGGATCCGCCCGAACCGGGCAAACCGGATCCGTACGCGCAGGAAGCCGTCAGCTACCAGTTGTTCACGGCGCTGACGGCGGGGGAGCGGATGTGCCCCGAACTGCTGGCGCACGACGCGCGGGACCGGGTCCTGGTGCTTGACGATCTGGGCCGCGCCCCGACGCTGGAAGACAAGCTGAACGCCCGTGACTCCCGCGCCGCCGAGCGCGCGCTGCTGTCGTGGGCACGCTCGCTGGGCAGGCTGCACGCCGGGACCGCCGACCGCGAGGCCGATTTCAACGCCCTGCTGCGGCGGCTCGGCGGTCCGGTGAAATGCGCGGACCTCACCCTGCCGACGTGTGAGCGGGTCGCGGAGCTGCTCGAGGAGAAGCTCGACGTGCCGACGCCGGACGCGATCCGCGAACGGCTGTCGCAGGCGGCCGAGCAGGCGCGTTCCCCGGCGTACCGGGCGTTCAGCCCGGTGGACCTCAGCCCGGACAACAACCTCGTCACCAGCGCCGGGGTGCGTTTCCTCGATTTCGAACGCGGGCTCGTGCGCACGGCGCTCGTCGACGCCGCGTACCTGCGAATCCCGTTCGCTTCCTCGCCCGGCGCGCTGGCGCTGCCTGCGGGGATGAGCGAGGCGATGATCGCCGCGTGGCGTGCCGAGGTCGTCGCGGTGTGGCCCGCCTTCGCCGACGACGAGCTGCTGGCCGAGCAGCTGACCACGAGCGAGATGCTGCTGGTGTGGCTGCGCACCTTCGAGATGCTCCCGACGCTGGACCTGAGCCGTCCCGCGACACCGGTGAGCCGCGAGGCCGCGCTGGTCACGTGGTGGCGTGAGCTGGCGAAACACGCCGGGTACGCGCGGCTGACGGACATCGCCGAGCACGCCACGCGCGTCGCGGCGGCGCTCGGCGCCCGGCTGGGCCCGCACTCCGACCTGGCCTACTACCCGGCGTTCCGGTAGCGCCCCGCCGGGTAGCGGGCGCACGCAACTTTCGCCGACGCGTCCTCGCCGCGTTACCCAGTCATCACCGCAGGTGAGTTTCGATGCCCGATGGTCGTCAGCGTGACCGTGATCGGCATCGAAGTCACCGAGTTCCCCGAACCCCACCAGCCGCGCCGCCCGCACCTCGTGCCGGTGGCCCGCCGCGCCGGACGGCTCGCCGTCCTCGGCGATTCGACCGCCGTCGGCCTCGGCGATCCGCTGCCACGCCGCGGTGGCTGGCGCGGGGTCGGCCCGCTGGTCGCCGCCGCGCTCGGCGTCGAACCGGACGGCTACCTCAACCCGTCGTTCACCGGCGCGCGGATGAGCTGCGTGCGCCGCGATCAGCTGCCCGCCACGGTCGCGCACCGGCCGGACGTCGCGCTGCTCGTGGTGGGCATGAACGACACGCTGCGCCCGGACTTCGACGCGGACGCCATCGCGGCCGACCTCACCGTGGTCCTGCGTGAGCTGGCCGCCGTCGGCACGACCGTGATCCCCGTGCGCTACCACGACCACGCGAAGGTGTTCCGGCTCCCGGCGTCGATCCGCCGCGCGCTGAGCGCCCGCGTCGCCGAGCTGAACGAGGCCATCGACACCGTCGTCGAACGCGAGGGCGTGCCGTGCCTGGACCTCGCCACGATGCCCGGCGCCTACGACCTCGCCGCGTGGAGCGTCGACCGGCTGCACCCGTCCGAGCTGGGCCACCGCATGCTTGCGCGGGGATTCACCGCGCTGCTGGCCGAATCCGGGTTCGAGATCGTCGAACCGGTGAGCCTGACCTGTTCCGGCGGCGCCGACCCGGGCACCGCGGCGCACGTCGGCTGGCTGGTGTTCAAGGGGATCCCGTGGCTGTGGCGCCGCGGCGGCGAGTTCCTGCCCTACGCCGCGGCCATCATGTGGCGTTCGTTCCGTGAGCGGGCTCGCTGACGCCGGATCCCGTGGCCGGGAGTGTCGGGGGTAGCGGCTAACGTCGACACCGTGGCGCAAGACGAACTCTTCACGGTGAACCCCGACCTCGGCCCGCCCCCGGAGCCGACCGAGGCGAACCCGGAGCTCACCCAGGCGGACCCGGCGAGTTCGCCGCTCGCGGTGCGGATGCGCCCGCGCTCGCTCGGCGAGGTCGTGGGCCAGCAGCACCTGCTGCGCGAGGGCGCGCCGCTGCGCAGGCTCGTCGAGGGCGCGGCACCCGCGTCCGTGCTGCTCTACGGTCCGCCGGGGACGGGGAAGACGACGCTGGCGAACCTCGTCTCCATCGCCACCGGGCGCCGGTTCGTCGCGATGTCGGCGCTTTCCGCGGGGGTGAAGGAAGTCCGCGGCGTCATCGAGGAAGCCCGGCGCAGACGGGCCTACAACGCCGAGAACACCGTGCTGTTCATCGACGAGGTGCACCGGTTCTCCAAGACCCAGCAGGACGCCCTGCTCGGCGCGGTCGAGGATCGCACCGTCCTGCTCGTTGCGGCGACCACCGAGAACCCGTCGTTCTCCGTGGTCTCGCCGCTGCTGTCCCGCTCACTGGTGCTCCAGCTGCGCCCGCTGACCGACGACGACATCGTTGAGGTGCTCGAACGCGCGCTCGCCGACGAACGCGGTCTCGGCGGCGAGCTGACGCTGACCGAGGACGCGCGCGCCCACCTCGTCCGCCTCGCCGGCGGCGACGCGCGCCGCGCGCTCACCGCGCTGGAGGCGGCCGCCGACGCGGCGGGTTCGACCGAGGCCAAGACGATCGACCTCGCCGTCGTCGAGTCCACAGTGGACAAGGCGGCGGTGCGCTACGACCGCGACGGCGATCAGCACTACGACGTCATCAGCGCGTTCATCAAATCCATCCGCGGGTCCGATGTGGACGCCGCGCTGCACTACCTCGCCCGGATGATCGAGGCGGGGGAGGACCCGCGGTTCCTGGCACGGCGCCTGGTGGTGCACGCGAGCGAGGACATCGGGATGGCCGACCCGACGGCACTGCAGGCGGCGGTCGCCGCCGCGCACGCGGTCCAGTTCATCGGGATGCCCGAGGGCAGGCTCGCCCTGGCACAGGCCACCGTGCACCTCGCGACGGCGCCGAAGTCGAACTCCGTCATCACCGGCATCGACGCGGCACTGTCCGACGTCCGCTCCGGCGGGATCGGCACCGTGCCACCGCATCTGCGCGACGGGCACTACGCGGGCGCGAAACAGCTCGGCAACGCGCAGGGCTACCGCTACCCGCACAACGTCCCGGAAGGCGTGCTGTCCCAGCAGTATCCGCCGGACGAACTGGTGGGCAAGGACTACTACCACCCGACACAACGCGGAGCCGAACGGACACTCGCCGAACGCGTGCCGAAGCTGCGCCGGACCATCCGCGGCGAACGGTAAAGACCTCTTGGGGAGCCCTTGGGATGCGCCTGGGGAGCTGGACGCCCGGCGTTCGCGTGGACGTCGGTCTCCCGGCATGCGCGTGGACGACCATCCGGCGCATGGAAATCCCGAGAACCGGCGTCCCCGACGCACTGGCCACCCGGCTGTCGATGGCCGAACAACACGAATACCTCAGCCGCCGCTCGATGCTCAAGGGCGCGGCCGCGGGCGGTGCCCTGCTCGCCGCGGGCCCGCTGCTGCTGTCCGGCACCGCCCACGCCGACGGCGCGAAGGTCGTCCCCGGCGGGCGGCACCTCGCGTTCGGCCGCAATCCGCGGACCTCGGTCCGGGTCGCCTGGCAGACCCCGGTCCGGGTCCGGAACCCGTTCCTGCGTATCGCCGGGGAGCACGGCGGCCGCACCGGATGGAGCCACCGCATCCCCGCCGAGACCCGTGCGCTGCACTCCGAGGTCGACGGCGTCATCGCGCCGTACGACCAGTACTACCTGCACGCCGAGGCGAACGGTCTCGTGCCCGGCCGCACCTACCGCTACGTCGTCGGGCACGACGGCTACGACCCGGCGAACGGGGACGGCGGCGCGGCCGCGATCTCGACGTTCACCACGGCGCCCGCCCGCGGGTTCCCGTGCGAGAAGTTCACCTTCACCGCCTTCGGCGACCAGGGGGTGACCGCCACGGCGCTCGCGCAGGACGGCGCCATCGCCCGGCAGAACCCGAAATTCCACCTCCTGGCGGGCGACATCGCCTACGCCGACCCGACCGGTGCCGGGCATCCGATCGGCGATCACGCCGACAAGGACCACGACATCTACGACCCGAAGGTCTGGGACGCCTACCTCGCCCAGATCGAGGCCGTCGCCGCGTCGGTGCCGTGGATGGTCACCACCGGCAACCACGACATGGAGGCGCTGTACTCGCCCGACGGCTACGGCGGCCAGCTCAAGCGCTGGGACTTCCCCGGCAGCGGTCCCGCCGACTGTCCCAGTGTGTACTCCTTCATCTACGGCAACGTCGGTGTCGTCTCGCTCGACGCCAACGACGTCTCGTACGAGATCCCGGCCAACCTCGGCTACTCGGGCGGCGGGCAGACCGCGTGGCTCAAGCGGCGCCTGCGCTACCTGCGGATGCAGCCCGACGTCGACTTCATCGTCGTGTTCTTCCACCACTGCGCCTACTCGACGACCAACCAGCACGCCTCGGACGGCGGCGTGCGCGACGAATGGGTGCCGCTGCTCGACGAGTACCACGTCGACCTGGTGATCAACGGGCACAACCACATCTACGAGCGCACCGACGCGCTGCGCGGCGGCCGGGTCACCCGCGCGGTGAAGATCGGCGACACCGTCGACCCCGACCGCGACGGCACGGTGTACGCGACCTGCGGCGGAGGCGGCAAGAGCGTCTACAGCTTCCCGGTGCCTGACACGTTCTCCGGCGAGTACCAGTCCTATCACTGGGTCGAGGACGGATCGAAGGTCACCGAGACCGTCGGGTGGTCTCGCGTGCGCTACACCGGGTATTCGTTCCTTGCCATCGACGTCCAGCCTGCCTGGCTCGGCCGCAAGACGACGCTGACCGTGCGCACCCTGCGCAACGACGGCGCCGAGATCGACCGGTTCACCTTGCGCCGCACCGCCGGGTTTCACACCGCCTTCGGCGGCTTCGGCGCCCAGCGTCAGCCCACCGCCACTGGCCTCGGCGCCGACCCCGGCGACGCCTGACGTATAACGACCTATACGGCTGGTCCGTGGGGGCCTCCCCGAGGGAGCCAGAGTCCCTCCGGGAGGCCCCCACGGAACGTGCGGGAGTGACGCTGCGCTACCCGGCCGGTTTTTCCCAGGTCAGGGAGTATCGGCGGAGCACGTGCCGCCGATAGCGGACGTGGGGCAGCAGTCGCCGCGCCGTAGCCCGCACCTGCGCGTAGCTCATCCGCGGGGACATCGCGGGCATTCCGTCCGGACCGTGCGCCCGGCGCAGTGCCTTGGTGATCCGCACGACCGGGGCCGCCGCGATCGTCATCGCCCAGTCTGCGGGATTCGCCTCCCTGGCCAGGCCGACCACCACCAGCGTGCCGCCGGGGCGAAGCAGTTCGCGCATGCGCGTGAGAGCCGCCTCGTAGTCCATGTGATGGATCGTGGCTACCGAGCAGATGAAGTCGTATCCCGCGGCAGGGAGATCGGCGGCGAGGAAGTCGCCTTCGAGGAACGCGAGACGCGGGGAGCCGTCGGCGAGTTCACGGGCGCGCGCGATCATCTCCGGCGAAGCGTCGATACCCGTGACGTGCCGCGCCGACCCGGCCAGCTTGCGCGCGAGCAGACCGTCCCCGCAGCCGACGTCGAGCGCCTCGGCGCATCCCTCGGGAACGGCGCGGAGGATGCCGGGGTGCCGGGCGACGTTGGTGTTCCAGTAGGGCTTCGGGTCGGCCTGCCGCATCGGATCATGGTAGGGACGCCGATCCGTTCTTTCGATGTGGTCCCCATGGAGCACTGAGATCGGTGTCACTCGCGCCACGGCCGCGTCGCGTGGGACGGTGGGACCACCCCGACGAGGTGGGAGGTGCACCGTGACCCAGCCGTGGCGTGACGCTGCCACGAAACTCGCCGACGTCCTGGCCGTTGACGCCGTCGAGCGCGACCAGGCCGGCAACGAGCCCGTGCGCGAGGTCGAGCTGCTGCGGCACTCGGGGCTGCTCACGCTGCTGGACACCGGGGGATGGGCGGCGGCCAACGAGGCCACCCGGATCGTGGCCGCGGCCGACGCGTCGGCCGGGCATCTGCTCGGCTACCACTACCTGCAGCTGTGGCGTGCCGGCTTGTTCGGGCAGCCGGTGGCGAGCGAGCCGGAGTGGTTCTGGGCCGGGGTCAGCAACCCGCTCGACGCCGCGTTGCGCCTGACCCCGTGCGGCGACGGCTTCACGCTCGAAGGGACCAAGACCTTCGCCACCGGGGCGTCGGTCGCCGACCGGCTGGTGGTGAGCGGAACCCGCGCCGACACCGCCGAGAAACTCACCTTCGTCGTGAACGCCCGCGCCCGCGGCGTGACGTTCACCGGTGACTGGGACAACATCGGGCAGCGGCTCACCGCGAGCGGCGGCGTGCGGTTCAGCGGCACCCGCGTCGACGCGGACGACGTGCTCGGCACTCAGCCGGAGAACCCCGCCGATCCCCGCTGTCCGCGGATCTCCTTGGCGGCGCTGGGTTTCCAGCTCATGCTCGCCCAGGTCTACGTCGGCACGGCGCTCGGTGCCCTCGACACCGCCGCCGCGTACACCCGCGACCGGAGCCGCGCATGGGTACTGTCCGATGTGGACTCCGCGGACGCGGATCCGTACGTGCTGGCCGGCTACGGCGAGCTGGTGGCCACGGCGCGGGCGGCCGGATTCGCGGTCGACGCCGCGGTGACGGCGCTCGGCCAGGCCGATGAGCGAGGCTGGGACCTCACGCACGAGGAGCGAGCGGAGGCCGCGATCGCGATTTCGGGCGCCAAGGTCGTGGCCAGCCGGGTCGCGGTCGAAGCGACGTCGAAGATCTTCGAGTTCACCGGCGCCCGTGCCACCGGAACGAAGTACGGGCTCGACCGGTTCTGGCGCAACGCGCGCACGCTGACCCTGCACGACCCCGTCGCCTACAAGGCGCGGGAGGTCGGCGACCACTTCCTGCGCGGCACGCGGCCCACACTGTCCGGGTACAGCTGATGTCGCTTCCCGTACTCGCCGACAGCGTCCGGCTGACCGCCGACGGCGTGCACATCCTCGACCGGCGAAAGTTCCCGCTCGAGCGGGAGTGGGTGCGCTGCGGCACCGCGGAAGACGTCGCCGTGGCCATCGAGGACATGGTCACGCAGTCGTCCGGCCCCTACTTCGCCGCGCTCGGCGCGATGGTGCTCGCCGCGCGCGAGGCGTCGGTGCTTCGACCCGCGGAAGCGCGTGCTTACCTCGGACGTGCCGCGGATCGTCTTGTCAGTACCCGGAAAACCAACAACCACCTCCGCAAGGCCGTCTGCTTCGTACTGTCCTCAGTGGACTCGGCGGGTTCGGTGTCGGGCACGGAGCTGGTCGCGGCGGCCGAGTCGGGGGCCCGGCTCGGCGACGAGCGGTACCGCGCCCGCAGTCGCGCACTCGGGACGTACACCGCGGAGCTCCTGCCCGCCGAGGCCACCGTGCTCACGCACTGCTGGGCCGATCTGTACCTGGTCGAGCTGGTCCTCGCCGCGCGGCGAGCGGGCAAGGAACCGGCGTTCGTCTGCACGGAAACGCGCCCGTACCTGCAGGGCACGCGCTTGACCGCGGAAACGCTGGGGGAGATGGACGTGGCCACGACCGTCGTCACCGACGGCATGGGCGCGGCGACGCTGGCCTCGGGGGAGATCACCGCGCTGGTCACCGCCGCCGACCGGGTCACGATGGACGGGCACGTGGTCAACAAGATCGGCACCCTCGGCCTCGCCGTCGCGGCGCACGCGTTCGGCGTCCCGTTCCACGCCATGGTGCAGGCGCCGGACCAGGCCGCGCGGACCGGCTCGGACGTCCCGCTCGAATACCGTGACGGCGAAGAGGTGCTGAGCGTGCTGGGCCACCGGGTCGCGAGCGAACGCGTCCGCGGCCGCTATCCCGCTTTCGACGTCACCCCACCGCGGTTCGTCACCACGGTGGTGACCGACCGGGGCGCGTTCGCCCCGGGACGGCTCGGCGAGTACTACGCAGAAGGGGAACCCAACCAGTGACCACCCTGACCGCCCGGTGGGCCGTGCTCGACATCGAGGGCACGCTGACGCCCACGAGCCAGGTGCACGTCGTGCTCTACGACTACGCGCGGCCGCGGCTCGGCCCGTGGATCGAGGAGCACCCGGGTGATCCCGAGGTCACCGCCGCCGTGACGCAGGCGCGGCACCTCGGCGGGCTGCCGGAGTCGGCGTCCACCGCCGAGGTCGTCGCGGTGTTGCACGGCTGGATGGACGAGGACCGCAAGGCCGCTCCGCTCAAGACGTTGCAGGGCCTGATCTGGCAGCGTGGGTACGCCGCGGGCGAACTGACCACCGAGTTCTTCGCCGACGTCGCGCCCGCGTTGCGTGCCTGGCACGGCGCGGGGGTACGGCTGGCGGTGTTCTCCTCGGGCTCGGTCGCCGGGCAGATCGCGTCGTTCTCCCGGACCACCGACGGCGACGTCACCGGGCTGTTCGAGGCGCACTTCGACACCGTCAACGCCGGGCCGAAGCGGGAGAAGCCCTCGTACCGGGCAATCACCTCCGCGCTCGGCGCCGACTCCGCCGACGTGGTGTTCTTCTCCGACGTCCCGGCCGAACTGGACGCCGCGGCGGCTGACGGCTGGCAGACCGTCGGTCTCGCGCGGGACGGCGAGCCGTACGGCGACGCGGACTTCGGCGCGCATCGGACGATCCGGTCCTTCGACGAGGTCGAGCTGGTGCCGCTGTGACAGCGCTGGAAGTGGCCGGTCGCGCGCTCGCCGCCGAGTCGGCGCGGTACGCCGGGATGGGCTGGATGCGGGGCACCTCCGGCAACCTGTCGGTGGTGCTGGGCCGCGACCCGCTGCGCCTCGCGGTCACCGTGAGCGGGCGCGACAAGGGTGAGCTGTCGATGGACGACGTCGTCCTGGTCGACGAGCACGGCGAGGCCGTCGCCGAGCAGCCCTTCCCGGAGAAGAGGCCCTCGGCCGAGGCCGGCCTGCACGCCCGCATCGCCGCCGTGTCCGGCGCGGGCGCCGTCGTGCACGTCCACGCACTCGCGCCGGTGGTGGCCGCCGAGCGCTGGCCGGACGGGGTGCCGCTGCGGGACCTGGAGATGCTCAAGGGCTTCGGGCGCTCCGCGCACGACGACCTGGTGACCGTGCCGGTGATCGCGAACGGTCAGGACATGCGCGCTCTGGGTGACGCGTTCGAGGCCGGCTTCGCGGCCGACACCCCGGCGCTGATCGTCGCGCGGCACGGCGTCTACGTCTGGGGCGACGATCTGCGGCAGGCGAGGCATCGGCTGGAATGCCTCGAGTGGTTGCTCCGGTTCACCGTGGAGACGACACTCGATGCTGGTGGAAGGGGAGTGCGATGACCTTGCTGACGGTGTGGCCGGACGACCGGCCCGAACAGGTCCGGCTGCGGACCGAGGACACCGAGACGATCGTCGCCGAGCTCAAGCGCCTCGGCGTGCGGTTCGAACGCTGGGAGGTCGTCGCGGACCTGCCGAGGGAGGCGACGCAGGAGGAGGTGCTCGCCGCCTACCGCGCGCGCATCGACCGCGTCATCGAGTCCGAGGGCTACCAGGTCGTCGACGCGATGCGGATGACCCCTTCGGACGACCCCGCCTGGGCGGGTGAAGCCGCCGCCGCGCGCCGGAAGTTCCTCGCCGAACACACCCACGACGACGATGAAGACCGCTTTTTCGCCCGCGGCTCCGGCGTGTTCTACCTGCACGTGGACGGCCAGGTGTACGCGATCCTGTGCGAGGCGGGCGACCTGCTGAGCGTCCCGGCGAACACCACGCACTGGTTCGACATGGGCACGCGCCCGGACTACATCTCGATCCGCTTCTTCCACGACGACGGCGGCTGGGTCGGCAATTTCACCGGCGCGACGCTGGCGGACGATTTCCCCGACTTCGACACCCTGACCGCTTCGCGTCGCTGAGTTTCGCGGTCGCTTTCTTAACCCGGTCGTGGACTTGTCGCCCGGCGGCTCCCGTAGCAATGTACGTGCCATAACGACGTATGTCCGCACGGGGAACGGGGAATACCGATGCCGGGGTTCCGGAGGTGGGGTGCGGTCTTCCTTGCCGCGATTCTCGTGGTCACGGCGACGGCGCCCGCCTCGGCGGATCCCGCGATCGTGGGCGGGCGTCCGGCCGCCCCCGACCAGTTCCCCTATCAGCTGAGTCTCTGGGGCGACGGTGTGTTCCAATGTGGAGCGTCGCTTGTGGACAGAGACGTCGTGCTCACCGCGGCGCACTGCGTGGTGCGGTACAACGGGGACGCGAACCGGGTGGTGATCCGGCACGGCAGCAACCGGCTCGACGGCGGCACCCCGGTCGCGGTCAGGAAGATCGTGGCGCACAAGCAGTTCAACCCCGACACGTATTTCAACGACATCGCGCTGCTGAAACTCGCGTCCGCGATGACGTACGACGCGCACACCCGGCCGGTCACCCTGGCCCCGGCGAACCAGGTCGTGCGCGTGGGCGAGACGCTCACCCTTTCCGGCTGGGGAAAGACGAGCTACCCCGGGGACAACCCGAACGACCTGCAGACCATCGGCCTGCGGGCACTCGACCTCCAGACCTGCGCGACGCGGCTCTCGTCGAAGGGGCCGGTCAGCACCGCCAGCCTCTGCACGACGAGCCCGGAAGGCCAGGGCGCCTGCAAAGGCGATTCCGGCGGTCCGCTCGTGACCGCGGCCGGAACCCAGGTGGGCATCGTTTCCTGGGGTGTCCACTGTGCACTGGGCTATCCGGACGTGTTCACCAGCGTAGGCTCCTACAGCGATTGGATCCGCGCGAAGCGGCTTGAGCTGGCCACGACCTGCGTGCCCACCGCGCCGATCTTCGCGGTCAACGACGACGTGCTGCTCTACGGGCACCCGGCGGCCACCGACGGCGGCCCGATGGCCCCGGACCGGACCGTCATCGGCAATGGCGGCTGGTCGGCCTTCACCCGGGTCGTCGCCGGGCCCGACGGGGTGCTCTACGGCCTCCGCGCCAACGGCGACGTCTATCGCTACCAGTGGACCGGCACCGGCTGGACCACCGACTCGCGCAAGCTCGTCGCCACCGGCTGGACCGGCTTCGACACCGATGCCACCCGCAATCGCGTCACGGTCGACGCCAACGGCGATTTCTACCTGGTGGCCCCCGACGGCAAGCTGACCCGCCGGAGCTATCAGCCTGCTTCGGGGACGTGGTCCAGCGAGACGATCGGCGCCGGCTGGAACGCCTACGACCTGATCACCGGAGCGGGCAAGGGTGTGCTTTACGCGCGTACCCCTGGCGGCCTGCTCTACCGCTTCGCCTACGACACCGCCACCAAACGCTGGACGCAGACCGAAAAGCTCGTGGGCAACGGCGGCTGGAACACGTTCCGCCGGATCTCCTCGGCCGGCGGCGACGTCCTCTACGCCGTGACCCGCGACGGTGACCTGCGGTGGTATCGGTACCTGCCCTACAGCGATACGTGGGACGATGGCCCCGTCACCATCGGCAACGGTGGGTGGCAACAGTTCACCGACGTCGAGACGCAGCGCAATGCTTGCGCCCTGCCGAGCTGATCGTCGCTGCGTCGGCGTCACAGTTCTCGAAGGAATCTGTTGGTCAGGACCAGATTGTCGAGACAGGAGAGCAGATCCTCACCGACTTCGCCGAACGCGTCGTCGAAACCGCCGAACCAGTGGCCGTTCTCGCCGAGGAGCAACATGAGGTACCCCCTGTTGGCCGCCCCTACGGGCACAAGGGTGGTACCCGCACGGGCCGAGTAGTCGGCAACCCATCCCGAGGCGGCTTGTGCGCAGATCGCGGCCGCGGAAAACCAGACGTCGTCGGGGGAACCGTCGCGTTCCCAGGTCAGGACGAGCCCCGAGTACTCGCGCAGGAAGTCGATCGCCGCGGGAAAGACCAGGTGCCCCTCCTCCCACAGGGCGCGCAGGTCTTCCCCGACCGACACGTCGCGGCCAGGTTTCCAGCCACCCCTTCTGAGCAACTCGGTCGCGGGCCGTTCGTTCATCGTGCGTCTATGGGGAGATGTGTTGCCGGATAGAGCAGGATCTCCGCGAGCGTCCACGGGTCCGTCACGGTGTCGAGCCTGTCGAACTCCGACATCTCGATGTCGATAGTGAAGGCCACCACGCCGCTCTCCTTCGTGCTTGTGCCGACGTAGCAGCGCCAGCAGGTGTGCGGCTCACCCCAGGCGCTCTCTGGGCAGATGGCAACCAGTACGACGTCCTTGATCTCCGCGCTGTGCGCCTCGGTCCACGCCGGGCGCCCAATGGCACTGGAGCCGAGCTTGCGAGCCCGCTTGCCGAGCTTCAGGAGACGAGTGGCCGAGACGGTCTTGACCACGCCCGGAACCGGAACACCGAGCAGCCCAGTCTGGGACTTACTGGTAGTGGAATCTGCCCCCATTACATCCTCGTTCTCTCCGACATGACTTGGTGACGATATTTCCCCAATTCCGGATCGAGTTTGTCGATCACCTTGCCAAAACCATTGACGTCGAGTGGGTGCATTATCTCGACGTTAAAGATGTCCCAGTAGGTGCCACCGATACTGCTGGCCCCAGGCTCTTCCGTCATTACTCGTCTGAGCACGTAAAGGCATCGAATGACGAGGTCTTGCTGCGCCGGCAAGTCTCTCAAACCTGGAAGAAGGTGTTCGCGGTAGAGCATATCGGCCAGCGCCGTATCACTGATAGGAAGAAGAAAACTGTCATGCGAGATTGCTCTTGTGATATCGCTCGCCATCTCTTCGAATATTCCCTGGCGAGCCTCGGGGACAACCATCCACAGCAAGTCTGCAAACCTGCTGATGCTCCATTTCATGATCCCGCGGTCGATCTGTTCTCGTCTGTCCTGCTCCACGTTGTCCAAGTCCACGGCGGATGCGAGGAAGCCGCCCTTTGGTACGCGATAAGAACCCCATGGCGTGGTAATAGTTGCCATATCGTTCTCGTCGCCCAGACCCGATGGACCCGTCGTGTTCATGGTAGAACTCTCCAGCCGCGTTATCTTGTCTCGCCAATACACGTGATCGCTGTGCGGTAAGTATTACGCCATTGGTGGTTTCCCGTCAAGTAGCGGGATGAGTTGGTCGCAGTAGCCAAGTACGTCGAAGGTGCACATTCCTCCCCGTATGCCCGGGTAATGGTTTCCGGTTACGGCGCCGGCGATCGCCGGCGCGACGAAGTCCAGTAGACCTAAACCATTTATGAATCCTCGGACGGTCGGCTTACGAACCTGAACTGGTCTACGTGGTTCCATTGGTGCATACTTCGCGTCTGATACCTCGCCGAAGATCGGGTGCTCATTGTCCGGCGGTATGGACCACTGGGGCGGCATTCGCTACATTCGAGTCACTCAGTCATGCAATCGCATGGTTCCACGGATGGGGAGACCGGGATGAGGACTATTTCGCGCGCGAAAACAACGGTGCTGGCCGTAGCGGCGAGCGCGGCTTTACTGGCGGGCGCACCGAGCGCGGACGCGAGTCCGCGCACCGGTTCGCTGGGACTTCCCGCCTACTCCGACCTGGTCGTCGACCAGGCGAACCACCACGTGTTCGTGAGCGGTGGGAAGACCGGCAACGGTGTCGTCGTCACCGACTTCCACGGCTGGGTGCGCAAGACCATCGACGGCCAGTTCGGCGCGTCCGGGCTGACGCTTTCGGCCGACGGTCGCACTCTGTACGTCGCGCTCGCGTCCGGTGACGCGATCTCCGCCATCGACACCACCACACTCACCGAGACCGCCCGTTATCCCACCGGCTCCCAGAGCTGCCCTGCCCACCTTGCCCGCACCGGGACCGTCGTGTGGTTCGGTTACGGGTGCGAGGAAGCGTGGAACGGTGGCATCGGCAAACTCGACACCGCCACCACCCCGCCCAGCGTCACCCTCGACGTGCAGGGCGCCAACGTCCATTTCCACCACGCACCACTGCTTGCCTCCCAGGCCGGAGACACCGGACCGCTCGTGGCGGGACAAGTGGAACTCAGCCAATCGGCCATCCATGTCTACGCCGTCACCGGAGGGAAGCTCGACGCCCGCGCCTCCGGCGCCGTCGTCGGCAGCGACCTGACCGACCTCGCCCTGTCCCCGGACGGCAAGACCATCTACACCGCCTCGGGATCTCGCGACGCAGTGGAAGCCTTCAACAGCGCCGATCTCACCCGCGCCGGCGCGTACCACACCGGGCAGTATCCGAACTCCGTGGCCGCCTCGCCGGATGGCAAGTACCTCGCGGGCGGCGTCCGCAACCCACGCGACGACGTCTACGTCTACAAGACCGGCGGAGCAGCTCCACTGTCCACACTGGACGCCTCGAGCGACGGCGTCCTCGCGCCCCGTGGCCTGGCGTGGAGCGCGGACGACGAGCGGCTGTTCGCGATCACCCGGCCCGCCAACGGATCGGCGCCCGCCCTGCGGGTGCTGGACTCTCCGGCCGACCGGTAACCGTCAGGAGTCCCCGTCGAGCATGGTCGTGGCAAAGGTGTCCACGACGCGCGGGACCGTGCGGGCGCGGAACGCGGTGGCCGGGGCGCCGTGGATGAGTTCCTGCGCGGTGGTTCCTTCGTGCAGGGCGGTGATCAGCAGGGCGATGTCACGCGCGTCGCCGGGGGAGAGGCCGGGCTGCAGGGTGGCGAGCAGGTCCGCCATCGCGGTGGTGAGCCGGTCCTCGTGCGGGGCGAGTTCGGCGGCGAGGCCGGGGTTGCGGGCGGCGTGGAGGGTGAACTCCATCGACACGAGAAACCATTGCCGGTCGTCGCGGCGGTGGGTGGCGAGGTGGTCCATGATGCGCCGGACGGGGTGGGCGCCGTCTTCGGCGATGTCGCGGGCGGCGCGTTCCAGGTCTTCGAGGATGCGGTCGATTTCCGTGTCGTACAGCGCCAGGAACAGCTGTTCCTTGCTGGGATAGTTGGAATAGAACGCGCCGCGGGTCAGGCCGGCGTGCCCGCAGATGTCGCTGATCGAGGTGGCATGGTAGCCGCGCTCGACGAACAGCGCCCGCGCGCTGCTCATCAAGGCGGCCACGGTCCTCGGGCGGGTCTTCGTCGGTGACTTCGGCATCGGATTCCTTGTCAGGCCGCGGAATTCGGGCTGGGGTAGTCGTCGTAGAACCCGGCACCGCTCTTGACGCCGAGGCGGCCGCGGGCGAGGTAGTCACGCAGCAGCACGCGCGGTCCTTCGGGGTACTCGGGGTGTTCGGCCGCGTAATGTTCCTCGATGTCGAGCACGACGTCCAGCCCCACCTGGTCCATCATCCGGAACGGGCCGCCGCGCGAGCCGGTGTTGACGCCGAACATCCCGTCCACGTCCTGGGGCGTGGCGACACCCTCGGCGACCACTTCGAGGCATTCGCGTTTGATGGCCGCCCACACCCGGTTGAAGATGAACCCGGTGCTCTCCTTGCGTGCCTCGAACGGGAAAACCCCGAACTCGGGGAGGGTCTTCAGCACGAAGTCGAGCACGTCCCGGTCGGTCTGCCCGCACGACATCACGTCGACCGCGTTCTGCGCCGGGGGCATGTAGAAGTGCGTGTTGAGCACGCGTTCCGGGTGTGCGACGTGATCGAGGAACAGGCGGCTCGCGTAGGACGACGAGTTGCTCGCCAGGATCGTGTCCGCGGCGGCGATTTCGTCCAGCTCGCCGAAGAGCCGCTTCTTCAGCTCGAGCCGCTCCGGGATCGCCTCGACGACCAGCCAGGCATCTTCGACGGCTTCGGCGAGGTCGCCACTGGCGATCACCGTGCCGGGCGTGCCGTTTTCGGTCCGGCCCGCGACCTCGGCGACGTTCTGCTCCACATAGGACACCGCGGCGTCGCGTTGCGGCTGGGCGAGGTCGTGGATCCGCACGGTGCCGCCGCGGGTGGCGAACATCAGCGCGATCCGGCGGCCGAGGGTTCCGGCGCCGATCACGGCCACCGGCCGGGACGCGTAGTCGGACGGGACGGCGAAGCTCATGGTGCTCAACTCCTTCGTACAGGACTCTCAAACGAGTACATCTCGTATCCGATACACATCGTACGCGTTTGAATGGGCAGGTCAACGCCCTGAATCGCAGGAGTGACGGAGGAGACTCGAGCGGCTAGGGTGGTCTGTCGATCAACGCGAGAACGGGCGTGGGACGTGGCGATGGGGCTGCCTGGGGTGGTGACCGGCCTGATCGGCAGGCGCCGGGAGACGGCCGAGGTCCGGTCGCGGCTCGGGCCCGGCCGGGTGCTGACCCTCGTCGGTCCTGGCGGCGTCGGCAAGACGCGGCTGGCCGTCGCGGTGGCCGGTGCCGTTCGCGACCGTGCCGGCGAAACCGTGTTCGTGGGGCTGGCCGAGCTGCGGGACGGCGCACTGCTGCCGACGCTCGTGGCGGACCGGCTGGGGCTGCAGGACCGCTCCGGCCAGCCCGCCCGGCGGGTGGTGCTCGACCATCTCCGCGATCGCGAAGCCGTGCTGGTACTCGACAACTGCGAGCACGTGGTCGAAGCGTGCGCGGAGTTCGTGGCGGCGGTGCTCGCCGAATGCCCGCGGGTGGCGTTGCTGGCGACCAGCAGGCAATCGCTCGGCGTCGCCGGGGAAAACCTCGTGCGGGTGGCCCCGTTGCCGGTGCCCGCGGACGACGTCGCCTGGACACCCGCCGCCCTCGCCCAGTACGACGGGATCCGCCTGTTCACCGAGCGCGCGACGGCCGTCCTCCCCACCTTCCGGATCACCGACGCGAACTGCGCCGACGTCGTGCGCGTGTGCCGCAGGCTGGACGGGCTGCCGCTGGCGATCGAACTGGCGGCGACCCGCATCCGGTCGTTGTCGCCGAAGCAGCTCGCCGAGCGGCTGACCCGCCGGCTGCCGTTGCTGACGACGGCACCGCGCACGGCGCCGGAGCGGCAGCAGACACTGCGGGCGGCCGTCGGCTGGAGCCACGAGCTGTGCTCGCCCGCCGAACAGGCGGTGTGGGCGCGGGCGTCGGTGTTCGCCGGATCCTTCGACCTCGACGCGGCGGAGGAGGTCTGTGGCGGCTCCGATGTCCCCGCGGCCGAGGTACTGGACGCGATCGACGGGCTGGTGGACAAGTCGGTGCTGATTCGCGAGGGAGATCAGGCCGACGTCGTCCGCTACCGCATGCTGGAGACCCTGCGCGAATACGGGCAGGAACAGCTGGAGCGCTCCGGCGAGCGGACCCGCGTGGCGCGGCTGCACCGCGACTGGATCGACCGGCTCACCGCCGCGGCCGACGCGGAATGGGTGAGCTCCCGGCAACTCGCCTGGATCGACCGGCTGCGCCGCGAGCACGGGAACCTCCGTGCGGCGCTGGACTGGTCGCTGGCCACCCCGGGCGAGGCGGGGGCGGCGCTGCGCATCGCCGGACGGCTCGACGAGTACTGGTCGCTGCGAGGATCGAGCGTCGAGGCGCGGACCTGGCTGGAACGCGCGCTGGCCGCGGCCGGGGACGACCATCCGGGGCGGGCACACGGGCTGGCGGTCTGCGCGCTGCACGCGCTGTGGCATTCCGACATGGCCGCGGCGGACGCGCTGCTCGCCGAGGCGGAGGCACTGGGCGGGGACGAGGTGACGCGGGCGCACCGCACCTACGTCGCCAGCTTGCTCGCGTTGATGCGGATCGAGCCGGTGACGCCCGAACTGGCCGCCGCCGCGATCGACGTGTTCCGCGCCCACGGCGAGATCCGCCGGGAACTGCATCCGTTGTTCATCCACGGCACTTCGATCGCCTATCTCGGCGATCTCGAGGCGGGGCGGCGCTCGTTGCGGCGGATGATGGAACTGAGCGAGGAACGCGGCGAGTCCTACTACCGGGCCATGGCGTTGTTCGGGATCACGGCCGTCGAGGTGGGGTACGGCGACATCGAGGTCGCCGACTCGGCCGCACGGGACGGGTTGTCCATCGCCGCGCTGATGCACAACCGGCTCGGCGAGGCCTACCGGCTGGAGTCCCTGGCCTGGGTGGCGGACGCGCGGGGCGAGTACGAGCGGGCCGCGACACTGTTCGGCATCGCGGCGACGGCGTGGGAAAGCGTCGGCGCCACCGCGGAGGTCGCCGTCGCGCTGCCGCACCGACGGCACGCGAAGTCCACCCGCAAGGCGCTCGGTGCGGACCGGTTCGCGGCGGCGTTCGCCGAGGGCCGCGCTATGGACGCCGGCCGGGCGATGCGGTTCGCGCTGGGCGACGCCGCCTGTCCATCCGCCGCCGTCGCCGAGGACGAGCTGACCAAGCGGGAGCGGGAGATCGCCGGGTTCGTCGCGAAAGGACTGTCCAATAGGGACATAGCGGCGGAGCTGGTCGTCTCGCCGCGGACCGTGGACGCCCACGTGCAGCACATCCTGACCAAGCTCGGCTTCCGCAATCGCGCGCAGATCGCCGCCTGGGTCGCCGGGCGGCGGTGAGCGGGAGGCGAGGGGCGCTTCCCGCTCACCGCCGCGTCACGCGGCGAGCAGTTTCCGCACGCTGTCGAGGACACCGGGATCGCGGAAGATGTTCGTGTGCGTGACTCCGGGCGTGGTGACCTCGATGTTGTCCGCACCGTCGAGCGGGGTGTTGGTCGGCGGCACGATGATGCGGTCGTTCCGCGTCCACAGGGTGGACCACTTCGTGCCCGCCGGGAGCGCCGGGGCGGCGTTGAGCTTCGTCAGCACCGCGGAGCCGGGCACCATCTCGCGGCAGGTCACGAAGACGGTGCACAGGTTCGCCATGGTGGTGCCCTTGTTCGCGCCGGACAAGGAGATCCAGTGATCGGTCACCCCGGCGCAGCCCGCGAACTTGACGCAGTAACGGCTGTTCAGGCCGCCCATCGAATGCGAGACGATGTCGGCCTTGGCCGCGCCGGTCTTGTTCAGCACGTCCCGCACGGTCTTGCCGAGCGCTTCGGCGGTGGTCACGTTCGACTGGGTGAACGTGTCATAGGTGATCGCGGTGATCTGGTCACCGGTGTAGCCGTCCTGGGCCAGTGCCTGTTTCAGGGCACCCCACATGGAGCCGTCTTCGGTGAATCCGTGGACGAGCACGATCGGGTTCCGGTGGTTGGGGAAGCCGGCCGCGGCCGACGAAGCGGGGGCGTGGGCGATCGAGACGGCGGCCAGGGCGGCGGCGAGGCCGAATGCCGCGACACTGCGGCGGAGGCGGTTCATCGTGTTTTCTCCTCGATGATCACAGGGCCTCCCAGCGTCGCCGCGCCGTGGCCTCCCGGCATCGGGAGAACTACCTAGAACGATGCGTACATCGCGGGCCTGTCAGTGGGGACGCTCGCCGAGTTCGCCGCGCAGCAGGGTGAGCAGCTCCGTGGTGGTCTTGGCGGTGTCCGACGTCCTCGCCGCGATCGTGTGGGTCAGCATGTCGGTGACGACCGACGCGGTGAGCGTTTCGCCGGTGAACTTCGTCGGCGAGTCCGGTGCCGGGAGCACGACCCGCACCCGGGAGGCGAGGCCGGTGGACAGCTTGCTCGTCACCAGCACGACGCCGGCGCCGGTGCGCTCGGCGTGGGAGATGATCATCTCGACGTCGCGGTTGTGCCGCGCCGGGACGTAGACCAGCACCGCGTCCTCGGCGGTCAGCGGGAGCAGCGCGTCGGCGAGCCGGAAGCCGGTGTCGGGGCAGTGGCGGGTCACCAGGCCCCGGCGGGCGAGGCGGAAAGCGGCGTATTCGGCGCACACCGAGGAAACGCCGAGGCCCCAGGTGAAGACCAGGCGGGCGCCGAGGAGCGCGTCCGCGGCGGCCTCGACGTCGGCGGGATCGAGCTGCCGATGGAGTTCCGTCAGCATTTCGACGCCGTCGGAGACGACGCGGTCGATCTGGTTCGACCCGGACGAGCCGATCTTCTCCATCGTCGTGCTGAGCCGGGTGGTGGGCTCGGTGCGCGTCGTCAGTGTCTGGCCGAGATGCCGTTTCAGCTCGGGCAGGCCGGAGTAGCCGAGTGCCTTGGCGGTGCGGACGACGGTCGCGTCGCTGGTCCCCGCGGCGCTGCCGAGATCGCCTGCCGACGAGAACAGCACGTCGTTCGGGTGCGCCAGCATGAACTGCGCGACCTGCCGTTCGGCGGGCTTGAGGTCGTCCAGCCGGGCGCGGACGTAGCCGTCGAAGTTGTCGCCGTCGGAGTGGTCGCTGTACGAAGTAGTAACCATGACACCCTTGACTTCGTCGTAGTGCTTACTACACACTGCTCACGCTTGACCCTGGATGTAGTAGACACTACACGTGAGCTCGACGAGGAGACCTCATGGACACCGATCGGCCCTTGGTGAAGCTCCGGGGCGTCCGGAAATCGTTCGGCGCGGCACGGGTGCTCACCGACATCGACCTCGACGTGCGCCGGGGCGAGGTCGTGGTGGTCATCGGCCCGTCCGGTTCCGGGAAATCGACGCTGTGCCGCTGCATCAACCGCCTCGAAACCGCCGACGAAGGCGTCATCGAGATCGACGGGAAAGCGCTTCCCCAGGAAGGGAAGGAGCTCGCGCGGCTGCGGGCCGACGTCGGCATGGTCTTCCAGTCCTTCAACCTCTTCGCGCACAAGACGGTCCGCGAGAACGTCATGCTCGGCCCGATCCGGGTCCGCGGGCTCAGCCGGGACGACGCGCGCGAGCGGGCCGACAAGCTGCTGGCCAGGGTCGGTGTGGGCGACCACGGCGACAAGTTCCCCGCGCAGCTTTCCGGCGGCCAGCAACAGCGCGTCGCGATCGCCCGCGCGCTGGCGATGGAACCGCAGGTGCTGCTGTTCGACGAACCGACCAGCGCGCTCGACCCGGAGATGATCCACGAGGTCCTCGACGTGATGACCACCCTCGCCGCCGAGGGGATGACCATGATCGTGGTGACCCACGAAATGGGCTTCGCCCGCAAGGCCGCCGACCGCGTCGTGTTCATGGCCGACGGCGGGATCGCCGAAGCGGGCGACCCGGCGACGTTCTTCGCCGATCCGAAGACCGCCCGCGCCCAGGAATTCCTCGCCCGCGTGCTCAGCCACTGAGTCGCGAAGAACAGAGAGAACGCGATGACCGAAGGAAGACTCGCCCGGCGCGACGTCGTCCGCGCCGCGCTGCTGACCGCGGGGGCGGTGCCGCTGCTGGCCGCGTGCGGGGGCCGCGCAGCCGCCCGCACCACCGGCAACAGCGCCTACGCCACGATCGACCAGACCGGCGCCGTCGAGCACGGCCCGGTCGGCACCGGCCTGCCGGAAACGCCCACGCTGCGCCGGATCCGCGACCGCGGTGTGCTGCTGCAGTCCGGTTCGGTGACCATGGCGGGCTTCGGGCTGATGAACCCGCGCACCGGCAGGATCACCGGCTTCGACGCCGGGATCGCCCAGCTGCTGGCGAAATATCTGCTCGGCAGGCCCGAGGTGGACACGATCACCGGCGGCGCGGACACCCGCGAAGCCATTCTGCAGAACCATTCCGTCGACGTCGCGGTGAGCACGTACACGATCAAGAAGAGCCGTGCGCGGCTGGTGAATTTCTCCGGCCCGTACTACATCGCGCGTTCCGGGGTGCTGGTCGCCGCGAACGGGCATGTCGTCAATGCGCTGAACGACCTGGCCGGGCAGGAGGTCGCCGTGCAGCCGGGCGCGGCAGAGGAGGCGTTGCGCGCGGGCTGTCCCGCGGCGAAACCCGTGGTGTTCGAGGAAAGCAGCCAGTGTTCGGCCGCCGTCCGGCAGGGCCGGGTGCACGCGTGGTCGGCGAACACGGCGATCCTGCTCGGCAAGGCCGCCGTCGACGGGCGCCTGCGGATGACGCCGGTGACGTTCGGCAGCAGCCCGTTCGGTATCGGGACGCCGAAGGACGATCCGGAGTTCAAGAAGATCGTCGTCGGGTTCCTGGAAAAGATCATGGCGGACGGGACCTGGCGGATGCTGTGGGAGCAGACCGTCGGCGTCCTCGCCGGCACCGCCGCGCCCGAACCGCCCAAGCTCGGGTCCGTCCCCGGTTCCTGAAAGGAGTTGAGAGATGTCAGTGCTTTTCGACCACGGCGGCGAAATCCTCGACGGCTTCTACGCCACGCTGCTGCTGACGGTGTGCGCGTTCCCGCTGGCGCTCGTCCTCGGCTCCGTCATGGCGATCTGCCGGATCAGCCCGGTGCGGCCGCTGCGGATACTGGGCCGCCTCTACGTCGATGTCGTGCGCAATTCGCCGTTGCTGCTCGTCGTCGTCCTGATCATCTTCGGCCTGCCCGACGCGGGCCTGCTCATCCCGTTGTTCTGGTGCCTGGTGCTGGGGCTCGGAATCTACTTCGGCGCCTACGTCTGCGAAACGGTCCGCTCCGGCATCCGCGCGGTGGATCGCGGGCAGGTCGAAGCCGCGCGGGCGATCGGCCTGCCGTTCGGCAGGGTCGTCACGGATGTGCTGCTGCCGCAGGCGTTCCGGGCGATGGTGCAACCGCTCGGCACGATCCTGATCAACACCGCGCTCGGCTCGGCGCTCGGTGCCGCGGTCGGCGTCGCGGAGCTGACGCTGGAGACCCGATCGTTCAATCTGGACACCGCGCAGCCGGTCCTGGCGTTCGCGGTCGCCGCGTGCGGGTATCTGGCCATCAATCTCGTCGTCAGCCTCGCCGTCCGGCTGATCGAGCGGAAAGCGCGGGTGCTGTCATGAGCGAAGCTTGCGAGCGAATCATGGATGTCATGCGCCAAAAAGGATTGAACACTGTCTCGCGGAGCGAGGCGATCGCATGAACGAAGATGTCCTCTTCGACGCGCTGGGACCCCGGGCGAAAGCGCGGCTGCGCATCGTTTCGGTGCTCTGCGGGCTGGTGCTGACCGCGATCGTGGTGGCGCTGCTGGTCCAGCTGGGCATTTCCGGTCAGCTCGACCCGGACCGCTGGGCGATGCTCGCCGACGGCGCGATCCTGCGTTTCCTCCTTCAGGGCCTGTGGATGACGCTCCTGGTCGGCCTGGTGTCGACGGCGTTTTCGGTGGTGCTCGGCGTTTTCCTCGCCCTCGGCAGGCTCAGCCGGACCCGGTGGCTCGGTATCCCGTCGGCCACCGTGATCGAGTTCTTCCGCGCGATGCCGCTGCTGCTGATCCTGTTCTTCTTCATGTTCGGGCTGCCGCTGCTCGGCGTGCGGATCCCGCTGTTCTGGCAGCTCGTGTGCGCGATCGTCGCGCACGCCGGGGCGATCTTCGCCGAGATCGTGCGTGCCGGGATCCTCGCGATCGGGCGGGGGCAGAGCGAGGCGGGCAAGGCGATCGGCCTGCGCCACTGGGAGGTGATGGCGTTCATCGTGCTCCCGCAGGCCGCGCGGGCGCTGACGCCGGCCCTGGTGAGCCAGATGGTGCGGGTGATCAAGGAATCCAGCCTCGGCTACGTCGTCGGACTCGCCGAACTGCTCAACAACGGCAAGGTGCTCAGCGAGTTCAGCGGCAACTTCATCCAGGCCTACGTCGGTGTCGGCGTGATCTACATCCTCGTCAACATCGCCCTTTCCCGGCTGGCCGAACGGCTCGCCGAGGGCAAGGGCTCCGTCAAACCCCGAGTACAGGAGCGTGCGTGAATTCCGCCGACCACCCGTTCACCGTCGCCACGCCGTCCGAGGCCGGAGTCGACGCCGACGCCGTCCGGCGGTTCGTCCGCCGGCTGGCCGCGGACGACGTCTCCCTCGACAGCCTGCTGATCCATCGCGGCGGCAAGCTGGTGCTCGACCAGTACTGGTGGCCGTACGCGGCCGAGCGGCCGCATATGACGCACTCGGCGACGAAGTCGTTCGTCGGCACCGCGGTCGGGTTCGCGCTGGCCGGAAAGCTCGTCCGGCTCGACGACACGCTGGTGTCGTTCTTCCCGGAGAAGGTGCCCGCGGACGCTTCGGACAACCTGCGCGCGATCACCGTCGAGGACCTGCTCACCATGCGCACCGGCCACCGCGTCGGGCTGTCGGGCAAGACGTGGCGGCTGCTGAAGACGAGCTGGGTCGAGGAGTTCCTGCGTGCCGAAGTGGAATTCCCGCCCGGCAAGACGTTCACCTACTCCAGTGCGACCTCGCACATGCTTTCGGCGATCGTGCAGCGCGTGAGCGGGGAGACCGTTTTCGACTACCTGACGCCGAGGCTGTTCGAGCCGCTGGGTTTTTCCGGGCACAGCTGGGACACCGACCCGGAAGGGATCTGCTCCGGGGGTAACGGGCTGAGCGTGCGCAGTATCGACTTTCTCAAATGGGGCGTCCTGCACCTGAACGACGGTGTGTGGGAAGGAAAGCGGATCCTGCCCGAGGGCTGGGTGCGCGCGGCCGCCGCGTGGCACGTCGAGAACGCCCACGCGGGCATGTGGAACGGGACGGAGTTCGTGCCGCAGGCCGCCGAAGACGCCGAAGAACGTCCGGAAGGCTACGGCTATCAGGTCTGGCTGGACACCGACGGCGCCTTCCGCGCGTCCGGGATGTTCGGCCAGGACGTGTTCGTGCTGCCCGCCCACGACGCCGTCGTGGTCACCACCGGCAGCATCCGGCACGGCCGCCACCGGCTGCTTTCCGCTCTGCTGCACGACGAACTGCTGCCCGCGTTCACCGGGACGCCGTCGTCCGCCGCCGATGAGCGGCTGGCCGCCGAGCTGGCTACTACCCATGACGCGCCCGTCGTCGCCTCGGTGACCCCGGCCGTCGATGTCGACGGCAAGCGATTTCGCTGTGCTACCAACGAAGACGGCCTCGACGCGATCTCGTTCCGTCGCGAGGGCGACGAGCTGGTTGTCACCCTGGAAGACGACCGCGGTGCCCATGACGTCCGATGTGGACTGTCCACTTGGGTCGAATCGCAGACCGGGGTCACCGGGTGGCGGCTGCACCACTCCTACCAGTCGGAGTCGATGCGTGTGCTCGCCGCCGCCCGGTGGACCACCCCGCGCGAGCTGACGCTCGACTGGTACTTCGTCGAATCGCCGTTCCACGACACGGTGACCGCCGAGTTCACCGCCGACGGGGGCCTGCGGTGGCACCGCCGCGCCAACGTCAACAGCGGCCCCACCGAACGCCCCGTCGTCACCGCCCGAGCGAGCTGAAGGGGACTTTCGTCGCATGCGATGCGCTGAAAGTCCCCTTCAGCACGTCTCGTGAGAGGAACGTCCCCTTCAGCTCACCGGGGTGACGCCGGGGCGGCCGTCCTCGACCCGGCCGGTCAGCGTGCGCAGGAAGGCCGGGTCGCCGTCGGCGGTCACGCGGAGGTCGTACCAGCCGTGCGCGCTCGGCCAGTCCACGGTCACCTTCCGCCCGGCCGGGACCCGCACCACCCGCGTCGGGCCGCCCTTCGACGACGTCAGCCGCAAGGTGACGGCCGACGCGCCCGAGTTCGCCAGCGTGAACTCGACACCGGACCGCCACGTCCGCAGCCGGGTCTGAACGTCCACTCCGGACGCGAGCCCGGTCCGGCTGCCCCGCAGCTCCCACCAGCCGCGGTTCGGGCCCTGCACGACGACGCGGTAGGCGTCGCCGGTCCACGACAGCGTTTCCGTCGCGGTCCCGCGCACGTCGCGGTGCGCGGGCTCGGGGAACTCGCCCGCGTACGGGTAGATCGCGAAGTGCGCCGACTCCCGGCCGCTGTTGGCCAGCCGCAGCGCGAGCTTCCCCGACGCGTCGAGGGTGCCGGAAACCGTTGCCTGGTAAGGGAGCGCGCGGGCCGGGCGGGTGCCGGGCTCGACGGCGGGCGGTTCCTGCTTCGCCGGGGCGTTCGGGTGCCAGCGGGCGATCGGCGCGGGCACCGGGCCCGGGTGCGCGAGCCGCGGCGGCCGTCCGGCACGGCCGAAGTCGAACGCGCCGGTCAGGTCGCCGGCGACGGTCCGCCGCCACGCGCTGATGTTCGGCTCGGCGACGCCGGTCCAGCGCTCCAGCAGCCGCAGCACCGATGTGTGGTCGTACACGGTGGAATCGACGAAGCCGCCGATCGTCCACGGGGACACGACCGTCATCGGCACCCGCGGCCCGAAGCCGAGCGGCTGGCCGTTGAAGTGGTCGGCGTCGTTCGCCGCGGTGCCGGGCGGGACCGGCGGCGGCACGTGGTCGAAATAGCCGTCGTTCTCGTCGAAGTTGACCAGCAGCACGGTCTTCGACCAGGTGTCGTGGTCGGCGGCGAGCGCGTCGAGCAGGTCGTAGATGAGGTTCGCGGAACCGGCCGGAGTGGACGCGCCGGGGTGCTCGGAGTCGGCGGCCGAGGGCACCAGCCAGCTCACCCGCGGCAGCCTGCGGGCCTTGATGTCCGCGCGCACCCGGGACACCAGCGTCTTCGGCTCGCTGCGGTACATCGCCTTTTCGAACAGGCTCCGCTCGGCCGGGCTCAGTTTGGCGACCCCGGCGTCGAACTCGGCCCGCAGCTGCTTGCGTTCCGCCTCGGACTTCTTGGGGAGCGTGTCGTAGAACTCCTCGGTGGTGCGGAACTTCTGCGACACGGACGCGAGGATCTTCGCGCCGATCTTCTTGAACGGCTTGAAGTACTCGACCGGATTGTCGGTGAAGTTGTCCCATTCCTGGTAGATCCGCCACGACACGCCCGCGGCCTCCAGCCGCTCCGGATATGTCGTCCAGTCGTAGCCGGCGTGGTCGTAGGAATAGGCGGCGTTCGTCACCGCGCGGCTGGTGCTGCCCGGTTCGAACCCGACCGTGCCCGTCCACAGGAAGTTCCGGTTCGGATTGGTCGAGCCGAAGATCGAACAGTGGTAGGCGTCGCACAGGGTGAACGTGTCGGCCAGTTCGTACTGCAGCGCGATGTCGGCGCGGTCGTAGTAGGTCATCGTCGCCGGGCTCTTGGCGGCGATCCAGCCGTTGTTCCAGCCGCGTGCCCACGCCTTGCCGGTGCCCGCCCAGCTGTGGTCGAGGTCGCCGAGGTACTGGATGTCCGAGGCGCCCCGCCCCTCGCGCTCGGCCTCCTTGCGCAGCGAGAACGGCAGTACCGTGCCACCGGCCGGGTTCGGCTGCTCGAACACCGGGCGGCCGCCGGGCAGCTCCAGCGGATGGGTGTCGCCGAAGCCGCGGATGCCGCGCAGCGTGCCGTAGTAGTGGTCGAACGACCGGTTCTCCTGCATCAGGATCACGACGTGCTCGACGGCGTCGAGGCCGCCACGGCGCATCGGCTCGGCCATGGCCGCGTGGACGGACGGGGGCAGCAGCGAGCCGGCGACGGCCGCTCCGGTGACGCCGAGGACGCGGCGGCGGGACAGTTCAGGCATGCCGGGAACCCTTGCCGAGCAAGGTGAACGGCACAAGAACCGGAAGGGTCGCTTTCCCCGGCGGACGGGGACGCTTCGCCGCGTGGTCCACCGAACTGTGCCCGATCGGCTGCGCGGAGTCATCACGTTCGGCACCATGGAGTACATGACGACGATCGGCTTCCTCGGCACCGGGATCATGGGCCACGCGATGGCCGCCAACCTCGTCCGCGCCGGACACGACGTCCGCGTGTGGAACCGCACCCGCGCCAAGGCCGAGCCGCTGGCGGAGCTCGGCGCGCGGGTCGTCGACGATCCGGCCGAGGCGGCCGAAGGCGCCGGCACCCTCGTCACCATGCTCGCCGACGGTCCCGCGGTGGCCGAAGCGTTCGAAGCGGCCGCGGTCGCGCCCGGCACGTTGTGGCTGCAGACCAGCACGGTCGGCGTCGACTGGACCACCCGGCTCGCCGAGGCGGCCGAGAAGTGCGGGGCGGCGTTCGTCGACGCGCCGGTACTCGGCACCAAGCAGCCCGCCGAGAAGGGCCAGCTCGTCGTGCTGGCCTCCGGGCCGGAGGCGCTCGCCGAACGCGCCGCGCCGGTGTTCGACACCATCGGCTCACGCACGATCTGGGTCGGGCCGGTCGGCTCCGGCACCAAGCTGAAGCTCGTCGCGAACGCGTGGGTGCTCGCGCTGACCAACGCGACCGCGGAAAGCCTCGGCCTCGCCCGCGCGCTGGGCGTCGACCCGACGTTGTTCCTGGAGACGATCAAGGGCGGCGGCCTCGACGTCGGCTACGCGCATGTGAAGGGCGGCGCGATGCTGGCGGGGGAATACCCGGCGTCGTTCCCGGCGAGCCTCGCGGCGAAGGACGCGCGGCTGGTGCTCGAGGCGGGCGGCGACGCCGTCGACCTCGGCGGCGCGCGGGCGACACTGGCACACCTGGAGATCACCCTCGCCGCCGGGCACGGCGCCGAGGACATGGCCGCCCTCTACCGGGCGGTGGTCCGCGACTGATGGGACAGCCCGGCTGCGCTGCGTGACCATGGGGCGGGGCGCGGGCAACGGGGTGTCGTCCAGGCGGTAACCTCACGGGCACCACAGACCGTGCAACCCCCGAGGAGGGCCCGTGACGCTGGGGCAGCTCGCCGCGCTCATCGCCGCAGGGGCTTTCGTAGTGCTGGTAGTGCTGCTCGTGCGCCCGCTGTACAAGCTCGGCCGCACGCTGGACGAAGCCACCATCGCGATCCGCAAGGCTCACGAGAACACCGACCCGCTGCTGCTCGGGGCGAACGAGACGATCACGCACGTCAACACCCAGCTCGAGCGGGTCGACGGCATCACCGCGAACGCGCAGGCCGTCAGCGGCAACGTCTCGGCGCTGTCCTCGGTGTTCACCGCGACGCTCGGCAGCCCGCTGGTGAAGACCGCGGCGCTGTCCTACGGCATCACCAAGGCCATCAAGGCGCGCCGGAAGAAGAAGGAAGAGAAGGCCGCGCGCCCCGCCCGGCGGAGGGGACGCAAATGAGGCGCCTCTTCTGGCTCGGGCTCGGCGTCGTCGCCGGCGTCGCGCTCTCCCGCAAGGCCACCGAAACGGCTCGCCAGGCCACCCCGGCGGGGTTAGCATCGAACCTGGGCGACGCCGTGCGTGAGCTGGCCGGCGCCGTCGGTTCGTTCGGCGCCGAGGTGCGCGCCGGGATGAGCGAACGGGAACAGGAGCTGCACGACATGGTCGAGGAACGGACCGGCTACTCCGCGCCGGTGGCGGGCGGCAGGCACGCCGCCGCACAGCGCCCCGTCCGGCGAGCTCGCCGGGCGGAGGGCTGACGCGGCCGCGCCCGCGACCCGAGGCCCTTCGCCGCCGCCGTCGTTCCCCCCTACCCGGCCGGGTACCCGAGCGCGTACCCCGAGCCTCAGCACAAGGACTGACCCGTGGACACACACGAAATCACCGATCGTTTCCTGCGCCATTTCGAGAACAAGGGCCACACCCGCGTTCCCAGCGCGCCGCTGATCCTCGACGACCCGAACCTGCTGTTCGTCAACGCGGGCATGGTGCAGTTCAAGCCGTACTTCCTCGGCGAGGCCCCGCCGCCGTACCCGCGCGCGACCAGCGTCCAGAAATGCGTCCGCACCCCGGACATCGACGAGGTCGGCAAGACCACCCGGCACAACACCTTCTTCCAGATGGCCGGGAACTTCTCGTTCGGCGACTACTTCAAGGAAGGCGCGATCGAGAACGCCTGGGAGCTGATCACCAGGCCGCAGTCCGAGGGCGGCTACGGCCTCGACCCGGACCGCCTGTGGGCCACCGTCTACGAGGACGACGCCGAGGCGGCGGGACTGTGGAAGAAGATCACCGGCCTGCCCGGTGAGCGCATCCAGGCCCGCGACGGCAAGGACAACTACTGGGACATGGGCGTGCCCGGTCCCGGCGGCCCCTGCTCGGAGATCTACTACGACCGCGGCCCGGACTACGGCCGCGAGGGCGGCCCGGTCGCGGACGAGGACCGCTACATCGAGATCTGGAACCTCGTGTTCATGCAGGACGTCCGCGGCGAGAAGAGCCCGAAGCACGGGCACAAGCCGATCGGCGAACTGCCGAAGAAGAACATCGACACCGGCATGGGCGTCGAGCGGGTCGCGACGATCCTGCAGGGCGTCGAGAACGTCTACGAGACCGACCTCGTGCGCCCGGTGATCGGCCGCACCGAGGAGTTCTCCGGCCGCCGCTACGGTTCCGACCACACCGACGACGTCCGCTTCCGCGTCATCGCCGACCACGCCCGCACCGGTGTCCTGCTCATCGGCGACGGCGTCACCCCCGGCAACGACGGCCGCGGCTACGTGCTGCGCCGCCTGCTGCGCCGCATCATCCGCTCCGCGCGGCTGCTCGGCGTGCACGAGCCGGTGCTGCCCGCCTTCGCCGCGGTCGTCCGCGACACCATGGGCCCGACCTACCCCGAGCTGGTGGCCGACTTCGGCCGCATCGAAGAGGTCGTGCGCGTCGAGGAGGAAGCGTTCCTCTCGACGCTGACCAGCGGGTCGCGGATCTTCGACCTCGCCGCAGAGGAGACCAAGCGCTCCGGCGGCGAGATCCTGGCCGGGGACAAGGCTTTCCAACTGCACGACACCTACGGCTTCCCGATCGACCTGACGCTGGAGATGGCGGCCGAGCAGGGCCTGTCCGTCGACGAAGAGGGCTTCCGCACGCTCATGAACGAGCAGCGGCAGCGCGCGAAGGCGGACGCGGCCTCGCGCAAGAGCGGCCACGGCGATCTGTCGGAGTACCGCAAGGTCCTGGAGCAGCACGGCGAGACCGAGTTCCTCGGCTACACCGACCTGCAGGCCGACGCGAAGGTCGTCGCGCTGCTGGCGGACGGGCAGCCGGTCACCAGCGTCGGCGCGGGCAAGAAGGCCGAGCTGGTCCTCGACCGGACCCCGTTCTACGCCGAGAGCGGTGGCCAGGTCGCCGACACCGGCGTGCTGGTCGGCGACGGCGTCGAACTCAAGGTCCTCGACGTGCAGAAGATCGTGCCCGGCCTGTTCGTGCACCGCGTCGAGGTCACCGAGGGCGAGGTCGGCATCGGCAGCGGGCTGACCGGGTCCGTCGACTCGCACCGCAGGCTCTCCATCGAGCGGTCCCACTCCGCGACGCACCTCGTGCACGCGGCGGTGCGCGGCGCGTACGGCAAGCGCGCGGCGCAGGCCGGTTCGCTGAACTCGCCGGGCCGGATGCGCTTCGACTTCACCACGCCGGGGTCGGTCTCGGCGGACGTGCTGACCGAGGTCGAGGAGGAGGTCAACGACTACCTCCAGACCGACGTCGAAGTGCAGAGCTACGTCACCACCAAGGACAAGGCCCTCGAACTCGGCGCGGTCGCGTTGTTCGGCGAGAAGTACGGCAACGACGTCCGCGTGGTCGACATGGGCGAGTACTCGCGGGAGCTGTGCGGGGGCACGCACGTCGGCCGCATCGGCCAGCTCGGGCTGGTCAAGCTGGTCGCCGACTCGTCGATCGGCTCCGGCGTGCACCGCGTCGAGGCGCTGGTCGGCGCGGACGCGCTCCGCTACGTCCGCAAGGAGCAGCTGCTGGTTTCGCAGCTGGCGAACACCTTCAAGGTGCCCTCGGACCAGCTGCCCTCGCGCATCGAGGACGTGCTGAGCAGGCTGAAGAACGCCGAGAAGGAGATCGAGCAGCTGCGCACGCAGCAGGTGCTCGGCTCGGCGGGCGCGCTCGCCGACAAGGCACAGGACGTGAACGGCTTCGCCGTCGTCGCCGAGACCGTGCCCGAGGGCGTCGACGCCAACGGCCTGCGCGCGCTCGCGTCGGAGGTCCGCGGCAGGCTGGGCACGCGGCCCGGTGTCGTCGCGCTGTTCGCGCCGTCGGGCGAGAAGATCAGCTTCGTGGTCGCGACGACGTCGGCGGCGCGGGACAAGGGGCTCGCGGCGGGCAAGCTCGTGCCCTCGTTCGCCCCGGCCATCGGCGGCCGCGGCGGCGGCAAGCCGGACATGGCGCAGGGCGGCGGCACCAACCCGGCGGGGGCCGGGGAAGCCGTCACGGCCCTGCGCGCGGCGATCGCCGCCCTTGGGTAAGCAGCGCGGCCCCGGGGGGGCGCCGGGGGGGGGAGCCGGGCGGGGGGGGCGGCCGGGGGGGCGCCCGCGCCCCCCCTGTTCCCGGGGCGGGGGGGGCTCCCGGCCGCCCCACCCCCCCCCCCCGCACCGCTCACCGGGCACGGACCGCTCCCTCACCGGTACCGAGGTGTTTGAGCGCTTCCCGGCGGGAGAGCCCGGACAGCTCGGGATATTCGTCCACAAAGGACTGAACCCAACCGGGTGCTGTCTTCGCGTAGTCCCGTAATGCCCAGCCGATTCCCTTGCGGAGGAAGAACTCCTTCTCGCTGGCCGAAAACTCGATGGCGTGGGTGAGGAGTTCGGTGTCGGTGCCCTCCTTCGCGCCGAGCTGGCAGATGATCGCGGTGCGCCTGCGCCACAGGTCCGGATCGATCGCCCAGGCGCGCAGCACCGGGGTGACCGTCGCGGGAGCGCCGCGCAGGATCGGGCCGACGCGGCGAGCGGCCAGTTCGTCGACGTAGTCCCACCATGCCCCGGTCACGATCATGTCCTCGTACAGCCCGAGCAGCTCCGGGTCCTGCCAGTCGCGGTACGCGTGATGACCGGTGAGATCGATGGCGGCGTAGCGCTCCTCGCGGTATTCGGCCTCGCGCCACAAGGCGCGGACCGTGGCCGTGAACGTTTCCCGGTCGGGAAGGACGTGCTCGGCGAAGATCCGTTTCAGCAAACCGGCGCGCGGCGGTTTCGGAACCCCGCGGTAGGGCATCGCCGACTTCATGTACGCCCGCATCGCGGGGGCCTTCGCCGGATCGGCCAACGCGGCCAGCCCGCTCCGGACGGCCGAGATCAGCCGCTGGTCCGCGTCCATGTGTGCTCCTTTCGCACCGGTGCCCGGTGGTCGTCTGCGACGGTAGGCGAAGGGACCGACAATTCCGGAACGCGGCCGGTCGTGCGCCGAGGGTGAGCGAAAAGTGTCGGGGGTGCGCGCTAGCTTCGCGGCATGACGATCATCGACGAACACCGGACCGAGGTCCGGCAGGGCAACACCACGTATCAGATCGCGGTCGCGACGCGTAGCGGCGACCGTGCCGAACCCCGGGTCACGATCACCGTGGGCGCGACAGGGCCGGAAGGAGAACAGGTCGCCGACGGACGGCTCGAGCTCGACGTCGAAGCCGTGCCGGCGGTGGCGGATCTGCTCGCCACCAGCCTGCACGCGTTCGGCGGGGCGGGCGGCCCGCCCCGCCGAAGAGTGCGGGACCGGCCCGCCCGGCAGGGCAGGCCGTGGAGCGACGAACAGGACGCGGAACTGGAAAACCGGTGGCTGGCGGGCGAAAGCGTCGAGGACATCGCCCGGCACTTCGAGCGGACGCCGGGCGGGATTCGCGCGCGGCTGCCCCGGGTCGGGTGCGATCCGGAGCGTCCTGGCGAATATCTCCCGGCGCCGCCCAGCCGGCGCGCCGAGCCGGATGGAGGCGCTATGGACTAGAACACGGCGCTCGCGGATCGGGCCTGTACCAGCCCGATCCGCGGGTGCTCCGCCGATGCTGTCCGCCCGCAGGCTCCAGGCACCGGCGCGGCGATACCCGGTCTCGGCCTCACACCGTCGTTTCCTCGGCCGGGATCGCCGGGATCGCGGCCGCCGCGCGCGTGGCGAGGTCACGCAGATGGGTGATCAGCTCGGGTGGTTCGTGCACGGTGAACGCGCAGCCGAGGCTCAGCAGCCGGAACGCGAGCCATTCCAGGGTGTCGGCGGTGCTGCGCAGTCGGCAGCTCCGCTCGTCCAGGGGTTCGAGGTCGCCGAACTGCGCGCCGAGCCGTGCCCGTGCCTGCTCGATCGGGAGCGCCACCGTGATGGTCGCCTGATAGGACGGCAGGAGGCTGTACATCCGCTCGATCACCCAGGCCGCCATGTCCGCGGCCGGTGGCTGCCGTGGTGTGACGCGACCGCCGGTCGCGACGGCGTCGCGGACCCGGTCGGCGCGGAAGGTCCGCCAGTCCTTCCGGCCGGCGTCGTAGGCGACGAGGTACCAGCGCCGCCCGGTCGCCACGAGGCGATGGGGTTCGACGAGCCTGCGGGATTCCGTGTCGTCGCCCGCGCGGTAGCGGAAGCGGACGGTTTCGTTGTTCGCGATCGCCGCGGCGAACACGGTCAGCTGTGCCGGATCGACGACCGGCCCGCCACCGGGCACGGTGACGGTCGCGTTGCCGAGCGCCCCGACGCGGTATCGCAGCCGCGAGGGCAGCACCTGCTCGAGTTTCGCGAGCGCCCGCACGGACGCCTCGTCGATGCCTTCGACGGTCTGCGCCGCGGCGGTGCGCAGGCCGACGGCGATCGCGACCGCCTCCTCGTCGTCGAGCAGCAGCGGGGGCATCGCCGCGCCCGCGACGAGCCGGTAGCCGCCCGCCGCGCCCCGGGACGCCTCGACGGGATAACCGAGTTCGCGGAGCCGGTCGATGTCCCGCCGGATGGTGCGGGCGCTGACCTCGAGCCGCTCGGCGAGTTCGCTGCCCGGCCATTCCCGGGGTGTCTGGAGCAACGACAACAGGTTGAGCAGGCGGGCAGGCGTGTCGGTCACCGAGCCAGCATCCCATCCCACCCGGTTTGATTGGATTTGCAAGATGGTGCATAATCATTCGTATGACGGTGAAGATCGCGGTGGCCGGAGCGAGCGGCTACGCCGGGGGAGAGCTCCTTCGCCTCCTCCTCACCCACCCCCACATCGAGATCGGCGCGCTCACGGCGGCCAGCAGCGCCGGGACGCCGCTGGGTGCGCACCAGCCGCATCTGGCCCCGCTGGCGGACCGCGTGCTCGCCGAGACGACGCCGGAAACCCTTGCCGGGCACGACGTCGTGTTCCTGGCGCTGCCCCATGGGCACTCCGCGGGGATCGCCGCGCAACTCGGGCCGGACGTCCTCGTCGTCGATCTCGGTGCCGATCACCGGCTCGCCGACGCCGCCGACTGGCAGCGCTGGTACGGCGGTGAGCACGCGGGTCAGTGGCCGTACGGCCTGCCCGAGCTGCCCGGGGCGCGGGAGAAGCTCACCGGCACCAAACGGATCGCCGTTCCCGGCTGCTTCCCGACCGGGGGATCGCTGGCCCTCGCGCCGGCGCTGGCCGCCGGGCTGATCGTCCCCGACGTCACGATCGTGTCGGTGACCGGGACGTCCGGCGCGGGCAAGAGCCTCAAGCCGAACCTGCTCGGCTCCGAGGTGATGGGCTCGGCCAGCCCGTACGGGGTCGGCGGGGCACACCGGCACACACCGGAGTTCGTCCAGAACCTTTCCGCGGTGGCGGGGACCCGGGTGTCGGTGTCGTTCACCCCTGTCCTGGCGCCGATGTCCCGCGGCATCCTCACCACCGCCAGCGCACCGCTGGCGGGTGAGCAGGACGAAGCCGCCGCGCGCGCCGCGTACGAGAAGGCCTACGACGCCGAGCCGTTCGTCCAGCTGCTTCCGGCGGGCAGGTGGCCGGCGACCGCCTCGACGCTCGGGTCGAACAATGTCCAGCTCCAGGTCACCGTCGACGCCGACGCGAAGCGCCTGGTCGTCGTGGCCGCGATCGACAACCTGACCAAGGGCACCGCGGGCGGTGCCGTCCAGTCGATGAACCTCGCGCTCGGATTCCCCGAGCACACCGGACTTTCCGCCGTAGGAGTAGCACCGTGACGATCACCGGTCCGCAGGGTTTCCGTGCCGCGGGCGTCGCCGCAGGCATCAAGGCCTCCGGCGCGCTCGACCTCACCCTGGTCGTCAACGACGGCCCGCTCGACGTCGCCGCGGGCGTGTTCACCCGCAACGTGATCAAGGCCGCCCCGGTGCTGTGGTCGCAGGAGGTCCTGAAGCAGCGGCGGCTCAAGGCGGTCGTGCTGAACTCCGGCGGCGCGAACGCGGCGACCGGCCCCGGCGGGTTCCAGGACACGCACGCCACCGCGGAGAAGGTCGCGGAGGTGCTCGGCACCGGCGCGATCGAGGTCGCCGTCTGCTCGACCGGTCTCATCGGCGAGCGGCTGCCGATGGCGGCCGTACTGTCCGGAGTGGACACCGCGGCCAAGGCGCTGGAAGCGAGTCCGCAGGCGAGCCTGAACGCGGCCACCGGCGTGATGACCACCGACACCAAGCCGAAGCAGGCGTACGCGAAGCACGAGAGCGGCTGGAGCGTCGGCGGCTTCGCGAAGGGCGCCGGGATGCTCGCGCCGAACCTGGCCACGATGCTCTCGGTGCTCACTACCGACGCCGTCGTGAGCCAGGACGTCCTCGATCGCGCGCTGCGCGCGGCCACCGAGGTCACCTACGACCGGCTCGACGTCGACGGCGGCACGTCCACCAACGACACCGTGCTCGTCCTCGCCTCGGGCGCGAGCGGGGCCGAGCCGTCCGAGGCCGAGCTGACCGAGGTATTGACCACGGTCGCGCTCGACCTCGTCCTCCAGCTGCGCGCGGACTCCGAGGGCGCGACGAAGGACGTCGACGTCGTCGTGCGGGGCGCCGTGACGAAGGAGGACGCCGTCGCCGTGGCCCGCGTCGTCGCCGAGGACAACCTGGTCAAGACCGCGTTGTTCGGCTCGGACCCGAACTGGGGCCGCATCGCGATGGCACTGGGCCGCGCCCCGGCCACGATCGACCCGGAGAAGGTGGCGATCGCGATCAACGGCGTCACGTTGTTCGCGCACGGCACCACCGCCGAGGACCGTTCGGCGGCCGACCTGTCCGGGCGCGCCATCGAGATCGTCATCGACCTCGGTGTCGGTGACCACACCGCCACCGTCTACACCACCGACCTTTCGCATGGTTACGTCGAAGAGAACAGTGCTTATTCCTCATGAACAGGGAGGCTCTGATTTCCGCGGACGAGAGGCTGGAGACGGCGGCCGAGAAGGCCGGGGTGCTCATCGAGGCGCTGCCCTGGCTGCAGCGGTTCCACGGGGCGACGGTGGTGGTGAAGTACGGCGGCAACGCGATGGTCGACGACCGGCTCAAGCAGGCGTTCGCCGAGGACATGGTGTTCCTGCGGCTGGCCGGGCTGCGCCCGGTGGTCGTGCACGGCGGCGGCCCGCAGATCAGCGCGATGCTGAGCAGGCTCGGCATGACCGGGGAGTTCAAGGGCGGTCTCCGGGTGACCACGCCGGAGACGATGGACGTCGTCCGGATGGTGCTGGTCGGCCAGGTCAGCCGCGAGCTGGTCGGGCTGATCAACGCGCACGGGCCGTACGCGGTCGGCATCTCCGGCGAGGACGCCCGGCTGTTCACCGCCGAGCGCAAACAGGCCACTGTGGACGGTGAATCGGTCGACATCGGGCTGGTCGGCGAGGTCGCCGAGGTCAACCCGGACGCGGTGCTCGACATCGTCAACGCCGGGCGCATCCCGGTGGTCTCGACAGTGGCCCCGGACATCGACGGCGTGGTGCACAACGTCAACGCCGACACCGCTGCTGGCGCGCTCGCCGCGGCGCTCGGCGCGGAGAAGCTGGTCGTGCTCACCGACGTCGAGGGGCTGTACGCCAACTGGCCGGACCGCTCCTCGCTGATCGACCGCCTCGACGTCCGCCGTCTCGAACAAATGCTGCCCGGCCTGGCCAGCGGCATGATCCCCAAGATGGAGGCGTGCGTCCGCGCGGTGCGCGGCGGGGTGCGGCGCGCGCACGTGATCGACGGACGTATCGCCCATTCGGTGCTGCTGGAGGTCTTCACCTCGCGCGGCATCGGCACCATGGTCTTCCCCGAAACGGAGCAACCGTGACTCTGCAGTCCAATGTAGACGGCCAGGAGCACTGGAAGTCCGCGCTGATGGACAACTACGGCACCCCGGCGCTGACCCTGGTCCGCGGCGAGGGCGCCACGGTGTGGGACGCCGACGGCCGCGAGTACGTCGACCTCGTCGGCGGCATCGCCGTCAACGCGCTCGGCCACGCCCATCCGGAGGTGGTGCGCGCGGTCAGCGAGCAGATCGCGAAGATCGCCCACACCTCGAACCTCTACATCAA
Organism: Amycolatopsis sp. NPDC059021; assembly: GCF_042739895.1. Taxonomy (NCBI): domain Bacteria; kingdom Bacillati; phylum Actinomycetota; class Actinomycetes; order Pseudonocardiales; family Pseudonocardiaceae; genus Amycolatopsis; species Amycolatopsis sp. NPDC059021. Next base: position 8,672 of record NZ_JBHYIQ010000043.1, on the reverse strand, counting down.
CCCGGTCGCGGTCGAACTGGCCGAGGCGCTGCTCGACGTCGCCGGCCTTTCCGGCAACGGCAAGGTGCTGTTCGTCAACTCCGGCGCCGAGGCCAACGAGGCCGCGCTCAAGATCAGCAGGCTCACCGGCCGGACGAAGATCGTCGCCGCGGAGGGCGCGTTCCACGGCCGCACCATGGGGTCGCTGACCCTCACCGGCCAGCCGTCGAAGCGCGAGCCGTTCGCCCCGCTCGTCCCCGGTGTCACGCACGTCCCGTTCGGCGACGTCGAGGCGCTGCGCGCGGCCGTCGACGGCGAGACCGCGGCCGTGTTCCTCGAGCCGGTCCTCGGCGAGGGCGGTGTCGTCCCGGCGCCCGCCGGTTACCTGCACGCCGCGCGCGAGATCACCAAGGCCACCGGTGCCTTGCTCGTCCTGGACGAGGTGCAGACCGGCATCGGCAGGCTCGGCACCTGGTTCGCCTTCCAGCAGGCCGGGATCGTGCCGGACGTCATCACGCTGGCCAAGGGCCTCGGCGGCGGGCTGCCGCTCGGCGCGGTCATCGGCGTCGGCGCGGCGGGCGAACTGCTCAAGCCGGGCCAGCACGGCACCACGTTCGGCGGAAATCCGGTGTGCTGCGCGGCCGGGCTCGCGGTGCTGCGCACCCTGATCGAGGACGATCTGCTCGACCACGTCGCCGCGCTGGGCAAGGACATCGCGGCCGGGGTCGAGGCGCTGCACCACCCGCTGGTCGCCGGTGTCCGCGGCAGCGGCCTGCTGCTCGGTATCGCGCTGCACAAGCCGGTTTCCGCCGCGCTGCAACAAGCCGCGCAGGAGTCCGGTTATCTCGTCAACGCCGTCGCGCCGGACACCGTCCGGCTGGCGCCGCCGCTCGTGCTCACCGACGAGCAGGCCGAAGGTTTCGTCGCCGCGCTTCCCGCGGCACTCGATTCGATCACCCCGAAGGACGACTGATGCCCCGCCACTTCCTCCGCGACGACGATCTCAGCCCGGCCGAGCAGGCCGAGCTGCTGGACCTCGCCGACGCGCTCAAGGCCGACCCGCTCGGCAGCAAGGCGCTGGCAGGCAAGTCCGTCGCCGCGATCTTCGAGAAGAACTCCACCCGGACCCGCCTGTCCTTCGACGTCGGGATCTCGCAGCTCGGCGGGCATTCGGTGATAGTGGACGGACGCTCGATGCAGCTCGGCCGCGAGGAGACCATCGAGGACACGTCACGGGTACTGTCCCGCTACGTCGACGCCGTGGTGTGGCGGACGTTCGCGCAGAAGCGCATCGACGCGATGGCGTCGGTGTCGCGGATCCCGGTGATCAACGCGCTGACCGACGAGTTCCACCCGTGCCAGGTGCTCACCGATCTGATGACGATCCGGGAGCGCAAGGGCAAGCTCACCGGGCTGACCATGGTGTACCTGGGCGACGGCGCGAACAACATGGCCCACTCGCTGCTGCTCGGCGGCACCACCGCCGGGATGCACGTGCGGGTCGTGTCCCCGGAGGGCTTCCAGCCCGACCAGCAGGTCATGCTCGACGCCAAGCACCGGGGGACGGAGACCGGCGGCAGCGCCACGGTGTTCGCCGACCCGCACGCCGCGGTCGACGGCGCCGACGTCCTGGTCACCGACACCTGGACGTCGATGGGGCAGGAGAACGACGGTCTCGACCGGGTCGGCCCGTTCCGCGCGTTGCAGGTCAACACCGAGCTGCTGAAGCGCGCCGCCGACGAGGCGATCGTGCTGCATTGCCTGCCCGCGCACCGCGGCTGGGAGATCACCGACGAGGTGCTCGACGGCCCGGCCAGCGCGGTGTGGGACGAGGCCGAAAACCGGCTGCACGCCCAGAAAGCCCTGCTCGTCTGGCTCTTGGACGAGGAGCGGCGTAAGTGACCAGCAGCAGGGCCGGGCGCCAGGCGCGGATCACCGAACTGGTGTCCACGATGGCCATCCGCAGCCAGACCGAACTCGCGAAGCTGCTCGCGGCCGAAGGCATCGAGGTCACCCAGGCCACGTTGTCCCGGGATCTCGACGAGCTGGGCGCGGTCAAGCTGCGGGGCGCCGACTCGGGGGCGCCGGTGTACGTCATCCCCGAGGACGGCAGTCCGGTGCGCGGGGTGCAGGGCGGTACCTCGCGGCTGTCCCGGCTGCTGGCCGAGCTGCTGGTCTCGGTGGACTCCTCGGGGAATCTCACGGTGCTGCGCACGCCTCCTGGCGCGGCGCAGTTCCTGGCCAGCGCGATCGACCGGTCGGCGCTGGAGGAGGTCGTCGGTTCGATCGCGGGTGACGACACGGTGGCGGTGATCGCGCGGGAACCGCTGTCGGGCAAGGATCTCGCCGAACGGTTCGCCGCGCTCGCGCGGCGATCGTCTACTTTGGACGCGGAGGACGAAGGAGGAGGATCGTGACCGAGCGGATCGTGCTCGCCTATTCGGGCGGGCTGGACACGTCGGTGGGCATCGGCTGGATAGCCGAGGAAACCGGCGCCGAGGTGGTGGCTGTGGCCGTCGACCTCGGCCAGGGTGGCGAAGACCTGGAAACGATCCGGCAGCGCGCGCTCGACTGCGGTGCCGTCGAGGCCGTCGTGGCCGACGCCCGCGCGGAGTTCGCGGACGAGTACTGCCTGCCCGCGCTGCAGGCGAACGCCCTCTACATGGACCGCTACCCGCTGGTCTCGGCGCTGTCGCGGCCGGTGATCGTCAAGCACCTCGCGGAGGCGGCGAAGTACCACGGCGCGACCACCGTCGCGCACGGCTGCACCGGCAAGGGCAACGACCAGGTCCGCTTCGAGGTCGGCATCGGCGCGCTCGCGCCGGACCTCAAGGTGATCGCCCCGGTCCGCGACTTCGCGTGGACCCGCGAGAAGGCCATCGCCTACGCCGAGGAACGCGACCTCCCGATCGACGTCACCAAGTCCTCGCCCTTCTCGATCGACCAGAACGTGTGGGGCCGCGCGGTGGAGACCGGGTTCCTCGAGGACCTGTGGAACGCCCCGACCCAGGACGTCTACTCCTACACCGAGGACCCGGCGGCCAACTTCGAAGCACCCGACGAACTGGTGATCACCTTCGACAAGGGTGTCCCGGTCGCGATCGACGGCGAGACCGTGACGGTGCTGGAGGCCATCCAGCAGCTCAACCGGCGGGCCGGCGCGCACGGCGTCGGACGGCTGGACATGGTCGAGGACCGGCTCGTCGGCATCAAGAGCCGTGAGATCTACGAGGCGCCGGGCGCGCTCACGCTGATCACCGCGCACCAGGAGCTGGAGAACGTCACCGTCGAGCGGGACCTCGCCCGGTTCAAGCGGCAGGTCGAGCAGCGCTGGGGCGAGCTGGTGTACGACGGCCTGTGGTTCTCGCCGCTGAAGGACGCGCTGGACACCTTCATCCAGAAATCGCAGGAGCACGTGTCCGGCGAGATCCGGATGGTGCTGCACGGTGGCGCCGCGGTCGTCAACGGCAGGCGCAGTGAGGAGTCGCTGTACGACTTCAATCTCGCCACCTACGACGAGGGCGATACCTTCGACCAGTCGCTGGCCAAGGGTTTCGTGCAGTTGTGGGGCCTGCCCAGCAAGATCGCCGCCAAGCGGAACCTCCAGAAGTAAGAATTCCCAGGAAAGGCAGAACGTGAGCAGTAACGAGCAACCGGTGCAGCTGTGGGGCGGCCGGTTCGCCAGCGGTCCGGCGGAAGCGATGGCGGCGCTGAGCGCGTCGACCCATTTCGACTGGCGCCTCGCGCCGTACGACATCGCCGGTTCGCGCGCGCACGCCCGTGTGCTGCGCAAGGCCGGGCTGCTCACCGAGGACGAGCTCACCGGGATGCTTTCCGCGCTCGACACGCTCGCCGAGGACGTCGCGTCCGGCGCGTTCGTCCCGACGATCGCCGACGAGGACGTGCACACCGCCCTCGAACGCGGTCTGCTGGAACGCGCGGGCACCGAGCTGGGCGGCAAACTGCGGGCGGGCCGCTCGCGCAACGACCAGGTCGCGACGCTGTTCCGCATGTGGCTGCGGGATGCCGGGCGCCGGGTCGTCGCCGGCACGCTCGACGTCGTCGACGCGCTGGTTTCGCAGGCACAGCGGCATCCGGACGCGATCCTGCCGGGCCGTACGCACCTGCAGCACGCCCAGCCGGTACTGCTGGCGCATCACCTGCTCGCGCACGGCCAGTCGCTGCTGCGGGATGTCTCGCGGTTGCGGGACTGGGACGCCCGCACCGCCGAATCGCCGTACGGTTCGGGCGCGCTCGCCGGTTCGTCGCTCGGTCTCGATCCCGAAGCGGTCGCGGCCGAACTCGGCTTCGACGCCAGTGTCGAGAATTCCATCGACGGCACGGCTTCGCGCGACTTCGTCGCCGAGTTCGCCTTCGCCGTCGCGATGCTCGCGGTGAACCTGTCGCGGATCGCCGAAGAGGTGATCATCTGGAACACGGCCGAATTCGGCTACGTCACCCTCGACGACGCCTGGGCCACCGGCAGCTCGATCATGCCGCAGAAGAAGAATCCCGACGTCGCCGAGCTGACCCGCGGCAAGGCCGGACGGCTGATCGGCAATCTCACCGGGCTGCTGGCGACGCTCAAGGCGCAGCCGCTGGCGTACAACCGGGATCTGCAGGAGGACAAGGAACCGGTCTTCGACTCCGTCGAACAGCTGGAGCTGCTGTTCCCCGCGATCGCGGGCATGCTCGGCACCCTGACCTTCCACACCGAGCGGCTCGCCGAACTCGCGCCCGCCGGCTTCACCCTCGCGACCGACATCGCGGAATGGCTTGTGCGCCAAGGCGTTCCGTTCCGCGTCGCGCACGAAGCGGCGGGGGAGAGCGTTCGTGTCGCGGAAGCCAGGGGCGTCGGTCTCGACGAGCTGACCGACGAGGAATTCGCGAAGATCGATCCCGCGCTGACCCCGGCCGTCCGCGAGGTCCTGACCGTCGAAGGCTCCGTGCGGTCCCGGAACGCGCGGGGCGGCACCGCGCCGGAACGGGTCGCCGAGCAGCGGGAGCGTTTGGTCCAGCGGGTCGCCGAGCACCGGGCCTGGCTAGGATAACTCACCGGACGAGCTGAAGGGGACTTTCCTCGCATCGCATGCGCCGAAAGTCCCCTTCAGCGCATCTAGCGAGAGGAAAGTCCCCTTCAGCTACCGGCGGCTGTTCTTGCGCAGCCGTGCCTTGACAGCGCGGCTGGCCACCGGGCCGAGGCCCTCCACGACATCGACGAGCGTGGCCAGCTGAGCCAGCGCCGCGAGCGCCTGTTCGCCACCGTCGGGATCGACCGATTCGAACAGCGTCAGGCCCAGAAAACTCGCGGACACCGCATGGGCGAGGCCCGCGGGATCGGCGAACTCGGTCAGCGGCGAATCGGCCAGCACCCTGGTCAGCGTCGTCCGCACCTCGGTGATCCACTTGTCGAGGGCTTCGCGCGTCGCCTCGGCGAGCCTGCCGCCGCCCTGCGCCCCGGCGAGGGTCTGGGCCAGCACGGTCATATTGCCCTCGGCCCGTTCCTCGGCGTGGATCCGCTGCCCGAGCTCCAGCAATTCGCCGACGGTACGGACCTCGGCGAAGCGGGGACGGTACAGCGCGACCCGTGCCTCGGTGGCCGCGATGCACGCCTGCGCGACGAGTTCGTCGACGCTGCCGAAGTGGTAGAACACCAGTGCCTGGTTCACATTCGCGGCGGTCGCGACCGCCCGCGCGGAAACCGCCGTGATGCCGTGGTTCCGGATCGTCGTCAGCACGCCGTCGATCAGCCGCTGCTTGGTGCTCGGCGGCTCGGCGGTGGCCTTCCGGTGGGCTGTCATCGGCTCCCCTGGGATTGAGCGTCTGCTCAAGCGAGACTGTAGCTCACCGCGTTCGTGATCGCGGGTGCCTCTACGATGGCGACGGGGGAGAGGGCGCGAGAAGGGGAGCAGGACATCACCGCGGAAACGACGACGCACGGCCGGATCTTCACGCGCGCCGAGCTGGCACTCGATCCGGTCGACCTCGCCGAGCTGCTGCTGGGCGCGGTGATCGAGTCCACCGGCCCGGACGGCACGGTCGCGGTCCGGCTGGTCGAGGTCGAGGCCTACCGGGGGCTCGACGATCCGGCATCGCACTGCTACCGCGGCCGCACCCCGCGCAACGCCGTGATGTGGGGCCCGGCCGGTCACCTGTACGTGTACTTCGTGTATGGCATGCACTTCTGCGCCAACGTCGTCGGCACCGAAGACGGTCAGCCGGGCGCGGTCCTGTTGCGCGCGGGGGAGATCGTCGCCGGCGCCGAGATCGCCCGTGCCCGCAAACCGGCGGCCCGCGGGAGCGGCGAACTCGCGAAGGGGCCCGCGATCCTGACCTCGGTGCTCGGGATCGACCGGGAACAGAACGGCGTCGACCTGACCGATCCGGATTCGCCCGTGCGGCTGCTGACCGGGGCGCGGGTGCCGTCGGAGCTGATCCGTACCGGTCCCCGGGTCGGCGTCGCGATGGCCATGGAAACCCCGTGGCGGTTCTGGATCGACGGTTCACCCGCCGTCTCGACCTACCGCAGGGGTGGTCGCAAACGCCCGCGCTGACGCCACGGGCGACCCCGTACCAAACCGCTTGACCTGGTACGGGAGGATCTACAGGTGTGAGTGAGCACATCCTTGACGAGTTGACCTGGCGCGGCCTGATCGCGCAATCCACCGACGCCGACGCGTTGCGGCGAGAACTCGACCAAGGACCAGTCACGCTGTATTGCGGGTTCGACCCGACCGCGCCGAGCCTGCACGCCGGCAACCTCGTCCCGCTGCTCATGCTGTCGCGGTTCCAGCGGGCCGGGCACCGGCCGATCGTGCTGGCGGGCGGTGCGACCGGGATGATCGGCGACCCCCGTGACACGGGGGAGCGCACGCTGAACTCGCTCGACGTCGTCGCCGAGTGGGCGGGCCGGATCCGCGGGCAGTTGGAACGGTTCGTCGACTTCAGTGTCTCTCCTGACTCGCCGACCGGCGCGATCGTGGAGAACAACCTGAACTGGACCGGCCAGCAGAACGTGCTGGAGTTCCTGCGCGACGTCGGCAAGCACTTCCCGGTCAACACCATGCTCAACCGGGAGACGGTGAAGCGCCGCCTCGAGACCGACGGCATGTCCTACACCGAGTTCAGCTACCTGCTGCTCCAGTCGCAGGACTACCTGCACCTGTACCGCAGGCACGGCTGCAAACTGCAGGTCGGCGGCTCGGACCAGTGGGGCAACCTCGTCGGCGGGGTCGATCTGATCCGGCGCACCGAATCGGCGAGCGTGCACGCGCTGACCGCGCCGCTGGTCACCGATTCGGAAGGGCGGAAGTTCGGGAAGTCCACCGGCGGCGGGAACCTCTGGCTCGACCCCGAGATGACGTCGCCCTACGCGTGGTACCAGTACTTCGTCAATGTGGGTGACGCGGACGTGGTCGGCTACCTGCGGATGTTCAGCTTCCTGAGCCAGGAGGAGATCGCCGCGCTCGCCGAGGACACCGAGCAGCGCCCGCATCTGCGGGCGGCGCAGCGGAGGCTGGCCGAGGAGTTCACGACCCTCGTCCACGGCGAAGAGCAGACGCGTCAGGTGATCGCCGCGAGCCAGGCCCTGTTCGGGCGCGGTGAGCTGCGAGAACTCGACGCCCGGACGCTCGACGCCGCGATGGCGGAGGTGCCGACCGGCAAGGTCGAGCCCACCGGGGACGCCACGATCGTGGACCTGCTGATCGCCGGCGGCCTGGTGGACAGCAAGGGCGCCGCCCGCCGCACCGTGAAGGAGGGCGGCGCGTACGTCAACAACGTGAAGGTCTCCGACGAGGAGTGGAAGCCGTCCGCCGAGGACGCCTTGCACGGCCGCTGGCTCGTCGTCCGGAAGGGCAAGCGGAACGTCGCGGGCGTCAGCTTCGGCGGCTGATCGGCCGCTCGGTCCGGAATAGGGGCTTGACCTGCGGAAACGCAGTTAAGGTACCCCCCTGTTCCGGGCCGTTCAGCGGGGTGTAAAGTTCTTTTCGTCGCCAGGGAGACCGGGCGGCCGACCGGGACACGAACCAAGCTCTCGCTTGAGGCGATTGAGTGGGTGTTCCACCAAAAACTGCTAGGAATGACCGCCTCGATGACGGCCGCGTGTTGTGTGGCTGGGGTTGTGGTGTGTTGCTTGAGAACTCAACAGTGTGCTAGTGAACTAAGCCAGTAGAGCTTATTGTTTGAACCCCTCCTCGTGGGGGTTCCTTTGAGAGCATTACATGCCTCGATCGAATTTGAAGACATTGTTGGAGAGTTTGATCCTGGCTCAGGACGAACGCTGGCGGCGTGCTTAACACATGCAAGTCGAACGATGAAGCCGCTTCGGTGGTGGATTAGTGGCGAACGGGTGAGTAACACGTGGGTAATCTGCCCTGTACTTTGGGATAAGCCTTGGAAACGGGGTCTAATACCGGATAGGACAGCTGATCGCATGGTTGGTTGTTGAAAGCTCCGGCGGTGCAGGATGAGCCCGCGGCCTATCAGCTTGTTGGTGGGGTAGTGGCCTACCAAGGCGACGACGGGTAGCCGGCCTGAGAGGGTGACCGGCCACACTGGGACTGAGACACGGCCCAGACTCCTACGGGAGGCAGCAGTGGGGAATATTGCACAATGGGCGGAAGCCTGATGCAGCGACGCCGCGTGAGGGATGACGGCCTTCGGGTTGTAAACCTCTTTCGCCAGGGACGAAG
>NZ_JBHYIQ010000042.1:77700-78080 GCF_042739895.1 Amycolatopsis sp. NPDC059021 | reverse complement strand
CTCCTTACCGGCGCTGAGCGCCGGTAAGGAGGCCTTCACGGCATTCCACGCGGTACGCGGGCGCCGATGCGCGTCTCGAACGACGCGTACGGGACGTTCAACGTCTCGTACGGAGCGTTCGCGACGTTCGAGGCTTGTCGCACCGCACTCGCGACACGCTGCTGGCCGGCCCGCCGGTGTCGCGAGCGACGCGTTCACGGCGTGGCAGCTGGGCCGCGGATAAGCCCGCAGCACTACAACGTGAACGAAACGACCAAACGCGACACAGCGGAACAATTCGCGGGGAGCGCGATTGGCGGGAATGGCCGCCCAGGTGGGGGGGGGGGCCCCCCCGAGGGGGGGGGCGGGCCGGTGAGAGAGAGGGGGGGGGGGGGGTTTGG
>NZ_JBHYIQ010000042.1:69466-77690 GCF_042739895.1 Amycolatopsis sp. NPDC059021 | reverse complement strand
AACTCAACCCCCCACCCCCCCCCGGCGAAACAAGCGCGGGGGCCCCCGAGCCCGTCCCGCCCCCCTTCGGGGGTCCTCCCGCCCTCAAGGTGGCCTTACCGGCACTTGAAGTCCTGGGTGGCTGCGGGGATTTCTGGTGTGGGCAGGGGGAAGGGCGCCGGGGGACGCCCGTGTCGCACCGGGCCACGCCAGGCAGGGGCATTCACGGCAACGCGGCGGGAGAAAAGCCTGAAGGGGCCTCCCGCGCCTCGCAGGGAGGTGCGGGAGGCCCCTTCGGGCGTTCAAGCGGTTCAGGCGGGCGAGCCGGCCTGGTCCGAGAGCATGCGCAGGGCGTTGACGAGACCGCCGACCAGGTCGCCCTCCTTGAAGGAGGCGACCATGCTGGCGACCGCGAGCTTCGCGCCACGGTCCGGCAGCCGCAGGTACGCGTGCGTGCCGGTGACGATCTCGATGAGGCGCTCCGCGGGCGACACCGCGATCAGGACGGCGTTGGCCGGGTCGGGCGTGCCCGAGTGGAGCTTCTCCGCGCCCGCGCGGCTGTCCTCACCGAGCTCGCCGAGGTAGATGCTGAAGTCGAGGCCGGTCTCCCGGCTGGCGAAGGTCAGCGCCTCGTCGAGCCGGGCCAGCTGCTTGGTCGTGAATGGGCCTTTCGGAGCAGCCGGTTCGTACATTTTGGCTGCCGAAAGGCGCCCACTGGAGGTAATGGCCTCCCCGTAGGCGAGTTCTCGTTCGGCGACGCCGGCGCTGGGCGCGTGCGTCAGTTCACCAGCTGCCACGAGCGCCTCCCGCAGCGGTCGGGGCGCCGTCGGCGGGCGCCGCGTTGTCCGCACCGGTGTGCCGGTGCGCGGTGCCGACCCCGTCGGGGTTGGCACTCCACCACATGGCCGGGTACTCCCACGGCTGCCCCGGCCGGTACCGGGGGGTACCGGCGAACTTGGTCCGCAGGGTGGCCAGGCCGACCACTCCGTAGATGGCCAAGGGGATCACCGCGAAGACCAGGATCGTCTCGACAAGGTTCACGCCGGTGAGCGTATCGGATGGGCATCCCGGCCACCCGCTCACCGCGCCCGTGATGAGACGGACCGCTCATCGTCCCGCGGACGCCGTCCGCCGCTTGCCGTGCCCGGACTGGAACGTTGGGGCGAAGCACGTCGGGCCGAAAGATGGCAACTCACCGTACAGGCGGCCGCACCGGGCGCGTTCGTCTTGTCGGCCCCTTGAAATCCTCGTAGCTTTTTCACCTGTACGGGCCTTGCGCCCCGCTTCCCAGCCCCCAGCAGGTAACGCACCGGTCCCAGGAGGCCACGTCATGCAGAGCGTCCAGCCCCCCGCACAGGCGATCACCGAGGCCGTTTGGTCACCCAGCGACGTTGAATTCCAGCCCGGGACGCGTGTGACGTCCGGCACAAGGGTTACGCGGGGTACTCGGGTCACTCGCGGTACCCGCGTCACGGCGGGCACGCGGGTGACCATGGGCACCCGCGTCACGCGAGGCACCCGCGTGACCCGCGGGACCCGGGTCACGGCGGGCACGCGCGTCACCCGGGGCACCAGGGTCACCCGCGGCACGCGCGTCACGATGGGGACCAGGGTCACCGCGGGCACCAGGGTCACCATGGGCACCCGCGTCACCTGCGGCACCCGCGTCACGCGGGGCACGAGGGTCACCCGCGGCACGCGCGTCACGGCGGGCACGCGCGTCACGGCGGGCACGCGCGTCACGATGGGCACGCGCGTCACCTGCCAGAGCGCCTACGCGCTCGCCGCCTGAGCAGCGCCGCGTCACAGGTCATCGGCTCGCCCCGGCCGCCGAACAGGCAGCCGGGGCGCCGACGCGCGTGAACGAGCCGCGAAGAAGACCTACGCGGCGGACCCGAGATAGGGCCGCCACAGCGGGTCGGCCTCCTTGGAGTGGGCGAGCAGCCGCCAGTGCGGACCGTGCGGCGCCCTCGGCACCACCCGCAGCCGCCAGCCGATCTCCGAGAGCAGCCGGTCGGCCTTGCGGTGATTGCACTTGGCGCAGCAGGCCACGCAGTTCTGCCAGCTGTGGGGCCCGCCCCTGCTGCGCGGGACGACGTGGTCGATCGTCTCGGCCCGGCCACCGCAGTAGGCGCAGCGGTACCGGTCGCGGTGCATCAGCCCGGCGCGCGTGAGCGGTACCTGGGCCCGGTAGGGTACCCGGACGTAGTTGCTCAGCCGGATCACCGAGGGCACGGGCAGCGAAACGGTCGCGGCGTGCAGTTCGACGCCCGCCGGGTCGCCGTGCACCACTTCGGCCTTGCCACACATGACAAGCACCACAGCGCGCCGCAGCGGCAGCGCGGTGAGTGGCTCGAAAGTGGCGTTGAGCAGCAGAACCCGGCGGCGGCCCCAGGCCGGGGCCGCGGATTCGCGGCCCCTACGCTGGCCGGGTGGTCTGGAGACACCCCCGGGACGTGTCCCCGGCCCGCTCGGGGCGGTTCCGCCGGCTGCGGAACTCCCGGAACAAGCACGCAGGGCCACCTCCGGCGCCGGCCCGGCCATGGCTTGGCCGTGCGCGCCGAGGGGGATGGGTTGTCGGTCTGGCACTCGACCACCTCCACGGGGTGCAGGCATAGTCGACCACACATCCGCCCCTCAGCGCACGTGTGTTAGAAGACGTGTCACATCCGCGCGACCCGACATCAACCCGAGGTTGGCCGGGTCGTGCCGAACGAAAGGTCGAGCTCTCCCCGTGAACCCCCTGTTCAGGGAACCGCCAGCGTGCATCAAGGACCCGGGCACCTGGTGCGGTCAGGTCTACAAGGTCACGCACAACGAATGGCTCGCGGGCTCCGCGGGCTGGCTTGTCACCAAACCACTGCAGATCCTGCTGGCCGTGGTGATCGCCGTCGCGGTGAACTGGGTCGTCCGCCGGATGATCAACCGGATCACGACCCTGCCCAGCGGCGGGAAGCTGCCCGCGTTGCTGCGCCCGCTGCGCGAACGCGCGCCGGAGATGCTCGGTCCGGTGATCATCGAACGACGGCGCCAGCGGGCCGCGACCATCGGCTCGGTGCTGAAATCACTCGCCGGCTTCATCATCTACGGGCTGGCCACCCTGCAGGTGCTCAGCGTGCTGGGGTTCGACCTCGGGCCGCTCATCACGTCCGCGGGCATCGTGGGTGTCGCGCTCGGTTTCGGCGCGCAGAACCTGGTCAAGGACTTCCTGTCCGGGATGTTCATGATGATCGAGGACCAGTACGGCGTGGGTGACGTCGTCGACGTGGGCGAGGCGAGCGGCACCGTGGAGGCGGTCGGCCTCCGCGTGACGACCTTGCGTGACCTCAAGGGCACGGTCTGGTACGTCCGCAACGGCGAGGTGCAGCGGGTCGGCAACTCCAGCCAGGGCTTCGCGGTCGCCGTGGTCGACGTGCCGCTCAGCTACTCCGCCGACGTCGAGCGTGCGACGACCGTGCTCTCCCAGGCCGCGGTCGCCGTCACCGAGAGCGAAGCGCTCGCGGACAAGGTGCTGGAGCCGCCGGAGATGCTCGGTGTGGAAAGTGTCACACCGGAGGGCATCCAGCTGCGGCTCACGGTCAAGGTGCGGCCAGGGAAGCAGTGGGCGGTGCAGCGGGCGCTGCGCGCGCAACTGCTCGCGGCGCTGGAGGACGCGGGATTCGAGCCGCCGCTGGGCCGGTTCCTGTCCACCCCGAACAACGACAAGTGAGCGGGGAGCACAATGGAGGAGTGTCAGCTGTGAGCGGTCCGGAACCGGCGAACCTCTACGAGGCGGTGGGCGGGGAACCGACCTTCCGCCGAATCGTCGCGCGGTTCTACGCCGAGGTGGCCGAGGACGAGATCCTGCGCCCGCTCTACCCGGAGGAGGACCTCGGCCCCGCCGAGGAGCGGTTCCGGCTGTTCCTCATGCAGTACTGGGGCGGCCCGCACACCTACTCCGACCGGCGCGGGCACCCCCGGCTGCGGATGCGGCACGCGCCGTTCAAGATCGGGCCGATCGAGCGGGACGCGTGGCTGCGCTGCATCAAGATCGCCGTGGACGAGGAGAACCTCGAGGAGCCGTACCGGCAGCAGTTGTGGGCTTACCTGGAAATGGCGGCGCACAGCATGATGAACAGCTTCGTGTGATGAGACCGCCGCGCGAACGCCGCGGCCGGGACGGGCACGGCGAGAGACGGGCGGCCTGGTGGCGGGACGCCGTCTTCTACCAGGTGTACGTGCGGTCCTTCGCCGACTCCGACGGCGACGGCGTCGGCGATCTGGAAGGCATCCGGAGCAAGCTCGGCTACCTCGAGCTGCTGGGGGTCGACGCGCTGTGGCTGACGCCGTTCTACCGCTCCCCCATGGCCGACCACGGCTACGACATCGCCGATCCCCGCGACGTCGACCCGATGTTCGGCACGCTCGGCGATTTCGACGTGCTGCTCACCGAAGCGCACAAACGCGGGATCAAGGTCACCGTCGACGTCGTGCCCAACCACACCAGCAACACGCACGCGTGGTTCAAGGCCGCCATGGCGGCGGGGCCGGGCAGCCCGGAACGGGACCGCTATGTCTTCCGCGACGGGCTCGGCCCCCGTGGCGACGAACCGCCCAACAACTGGGTCAGCGCCTTCGGCGGCCCGGCGTGGACGCGAGTTCCGGACGGGCAGTGGTACCTGCATCTGTTCTCGCCGCAGCAGCCGGACCTGAACTGGACGAACCCGGACGTGGCCGCGGATCTGGAGCGGACGCTGCGGTTCTGGCTGGACCACGGTGTCGACGGATTCCGCATCGACGTCGCGCACGGAATGGCCAAACCGCCGGGGCTGCCCGACATGGATCCGCGCGCGGGCTCGTTGATGGTGGGCTCGTCCGACGGCTACTACGATCCGCGGTTCGACAACGACCGTGTCCACGAGATCCACCAGATGATCCGGAAGGTGCTCGACCAGTACCCGGACGCGGTGTCCACCGGCGAGATCTGGGTGACCGACGAGACCCGCCTCGCCCGGTACCTGCGCCCCGGCGAACTGCATCTGGCGTTCAACTTCCGATTGGTGCTCACGCATTTCGACGCCGACGCGATGCGCACCGCGATCGAACGCTCCCTGGCCGTCCCGGCCGCCGTGGGCGCGCCCGCCACCTGGACGCTGGGCAACCACGACGTCTGGCGCCCGGTCAGCCGGTACGGCGGCGGTGCGCAGGGCGTCCGGCGGGCGCGGGCGATGGCACTGGTGCAGCTGGCGCTGCCCGGCGTCGTCTACCTGTACAACGGCGACGAGCTCGGACTGGCCAATGTGGACATTCCGGAGGAGGCGCTCGCCGATCCGCGCGCGAAGACCAGCGGCCCGGAGTTCGGGCGCGACGCCTCCCGCGTCCCGCTGCCGTGGGAGGGCGAGCTGCCGCCGTTCGGCTTCTCCCGCAATCCGCGCACCTGGCTGCCGATGCCCGCCGACTGGGCCGGGATCACGGTGGAGAAACAGATCGAGGACGAGCACTCGACGCTGTCGCTGTACCGGCACGCGCTGGAACTGCGCAAGCGGCATCCGGCGTTCGGCGGCGGCACCCGCGACGGCCTCGACTGGTACGGCGCTCCTGCGGGCTGTTTCGCGTTCCGCCGCCGCGAAGGCGGATTGGTCTGCGCGCTGAACACCTCGGCGAGCCCGATCACCCTCCCGCCCGGCGAGGTCCTGCTCTCCAGCGTCCCGTTGGTGGACGGGAAACTGCCGCCCGACGCGGCCGCGTGGCTGGTCTGAACCACCCTCAGTGCCGCAAGAGTTCCTGCCCCGCTCCGCGGGCTTTGACGCCGATCGCCCGTAGCGCCGCCCAGATGCCGACCTGGTTGGCCGTGATGATCGGCTTGCCGATTCGCTGTTCCAGCGGAGCGATCAGATCGTAGGTCGGCAGGAGCGTGCAGCTGACGAAGATCGCGTCGGCGTCCGGATGGTCGCCGCCGGAGATCAGATCGGCCGTCGTCGCGTAGTCGACAGCGCCGATCACGCGGGATTCGAGGCCGAGCCCGCGGCTGCTGAGCACGTCGATACCGGCCTCGATCAGGAAAGCGACGAGCCTGTCCGCGATCGGGTCCACGTAAGGGTGCACGACCGCGATTCTTCGCGCGCCCAAGACGCCGAGCGCCTCGAGTACCCCGCCCGAAGTCGTGACCGCGCTCGGCGCGCCGGCGTCGGTCATGGCCGTGCGGAGAGCATGTTCGCGCTCGACGCCGCCCACGAAACTTCCCGCCGTACAGCAGTAGAGCACCACTGGCGCGCTGATCGGCACCCGCGCGACTTCGCGAGTCGGGCGGGTCAGCATCGCCGGATCGTTGAGGCGCGACACGAGCTCGAAGCTGTCGGCCAGCGATACCGCGTCGGTCCTGGACACGTAGAGCGAAACGTCCGGTGGCGCCCATCGCCACAGTTCGCGGTCGCGGGTGAAGTCGAAGGAGGCGACGACCCCCACCGCCGTCTGCGGGACGGGCCCGGCCGGGATCATTCGTCTTCCTGGGGATCGACGCCGTCGGGGCGCTGGGGCATCCGGGGAAAGATCAGATAGCGCATGGGTCGATGGTCACCCGGGCCTGCCACGGAGGTCCAACACCTGTTCCGCGGCGATTCACGCGCCCCGGCGGTGAATCTGCTAGACACCTGGGTGTGCCCGAAGACCTGGACATCCGGCTGCTGCGGCACTTCATCGCGGTCGCGGAGGAGCTGCATTTCAGCCGCGCCGCGCAACGGCTGTTCATCGCCCAGCAGGCGCTCAGCCGCGACATCCGGCGGCTCGAGGCCAAGATCGGCGTCCCGTTGTTCGACCGGAGCACCCGCCGGGTCGCGCTCACGCCCCATGGCGTCACTTTGCTGTCCCGGGCCCGCGAACTCGTCGCGCTGCACGACACCACTGTTCGGGAGCTGCGTGAGGAAACCGCGGCGCTGACCGTCGACGTCGTGGGCCCGGAGCTCACACCGGCGGCGGTGCTGGCGGAAGCACGCAGACAGGCGCCGGAACTGGAGTTCTTCGGCCGGTTCCACACCGGTGACGAGCCCGCTGCCACGCTGCTGCAGAGCGGCAGGCTCGACGTCACGTTCGGCCGGGTGCCGAGCCTCCCCGACGGGCTGCGGCAGCGGCCGGTACGGTACGAACCTCTCGCGGTGCTCATCCCCGAACGCCACCGGCTGGCGGCGATGGACGCGGTGCCCGTGACGGCATTACGCGACACCGTTCCGTGCTATCGCGCCGGTGATCACGTGACACCGGGCTGGGAGCACGCGATCGACCTGCTGCTCACCACGTTCGGCATTACATCGACGGCCCGGCATCCGCACCTCCGAGGGCCCGGCGAACTCGCCGAGCACGTCCGGCTCCGCGACTACCCGGTCCTGACCATGATCACCCAGCCGCCCGTGCCGGGAGCCGTGCTCCTGCCGCTGGTGGACCCGGTCCCCGTCTTCCCCTGGACGATGATCTACCGCCCCTATCCGCACCATCCCGGCCTGGCGGCGCTCCACCGCGCCGTCGACGACCTGGCCGGGGCACAGGGCTGGCATTCGCTGCCCGGGAACGCCTGGTCGCCGGATCCGGGCACACTCCCTCAGCCGCCTTCCGGCGATCGCCTCGCGCGATAATGAGCGCCATGAAGACCGATGACCGGCCCGCGCCACCGCTGCGCGGGAACGAACGCGAGATGCTGCGCGGCTTTCTCGACTTCCACCGCGCCACGCTGGCCATGAAGTGCGACGGACTGTCCGATGAGGACCTGCGACGGCAGTCGATGCCGCCGTCGACGCTGTCGCTGCTGGGGCTGGTGCGGCATATGGCCGAGGTGGAGCGGACGTGGTTCCGCCGGGTCATCAACGCCGAGGACCTCCCGTTCGTCTGGTCGGACAAGCAGGACTACCAGGAGGCCTACGACGCGACGAACGCGACGCGCTCGGAGGCGTTCGCGGCGTGGCAGGCCGAGGTCGAGCACTCCCGGCGGATCGAGCGCGAGGCCGAATCCCTCGACGTGCTCGGGCACCAGCCACGCTGGGGCGAGGACGTCTCGCTGCGGCTGGTGATGCTGCACCTGATCCACGAGTACGCCCGGCACAACGGCCACGCCGATTTCCTGCGCGAGGGAATCGACGGGACCGTCGGCACCTGAGCCGAGCTGAAGGGGACTTTCGTCTCGTAAGACGCGCTGAAGGGGGGGGGTGGGTGGGTGGAAAAGCGGGCGTAATCGGTGAAACAAACAAAACAAAAAAAAAAAACGCAAGCCGGAAGGGGC
>NZ_JBHYIQ010000042.1:51366-69456 GCF_042739895.1 Amycolatopsis sp. NPDC059021 | reverse complement strand
CCGCCCCGCTCTCACGCGGCGAGCCCGTGCGTGTGTTAGTTTCCGCAGCCCCCGCGGGCGGGGACCAAGTGCCGCGCGGCTGCTCCCACACCCCCCCTTCAGCACACGTCAGAAGAGCAGCGGCAGCAAGGCGTGGCGGCGGCGCAGCACCGCGCCGTACCGCGCGTCGAGCCGCATCCACGAGTCGGTGGCCGTCACCCGGACCACGTCGTCGCTGATCGAGGAGTCGAGGAAACCCATCCCCGACAACGCGAACAGGCAGCGCATCTGGACCTTGACCTCCAGCTCGCCACCGGTGACGGTGAGCACCGCCTGATCCATCAGCGACGCGGGCGGCGTCCCGTGCGGGCCGGCGTTGTCGCGGGCGAGGGTGACCCCGCGATCGGCGAGATCCGACACGACACTCACCGGGAGTTCGTCGACCCGCTGCCAGCGGCCGGGCGCCGGGAGTTCCCCGTGCCACAACAGATCCCTGGCCGGGCCGGGGTCCATCCGCGCCCCGCCCGCGACGGTGAGCGCCGCGAGCAGTTCATTGCCGGACACCGTGACGTCGGCCGGGGTGACCCGGCCCGCGACGGCGCGGGTGGCGAGCACCTCGAACGGCGTCGCCGTCCACGCCTCGACCACGTCCTCGCCCCGCATCCGGAGCCGGACGACGGTCTGCCCGTCCAACCGGACCGCACGCGCGACGAACGCGCCGAGCGTTTCGCGGTCCCCCGCGTCGGGGATCAGCAGTTCAGGCATCGGTGAACACCCGCTTCAGGAAGTCGCTCTCGTCGGCGTTCAGCCGCCGTGGCCGCAACGCGACCGTGTCGTACGGCGCGAGCAATGTCGACGCCGTGACCGCCACGGGGTCCGTTTCGGACGGTCCATTGTGGACTCGATAGTCCACGGTGAAGCTCGCCGCCCGCAGCTCGGTGAGCGTCATGTACACCAGGACGTCCTGATCGGACACCACGATCGGCGCCTTGTAGTGCACTTCGAGCTTCACCACCACGATACCCTTGGGCAGCTCGGTGAGCCCCTCGCGGGCCGCCCGGCCGAACAGCCGCGCGACCCGGGCCTCTTCCAGCAGCGTCACCAGGTTCGCGTGGTTCACGTGCCCGTAGACGTCCATGTCCGACCAGCGTGGCCGGACCCGCACCGCACAGCTCACCGCACCGTGCTCCGGATCTGCCGCGCCGCGACCGACAGCGTGGCGAGGTCGAGGTTGCCGGTCTTGGTGATCTCGTCCAGCGCGACCCTGGCCCGCGCCAGCCGCGACGCGTTGATCTTCTCCCACTGCGCGATCCGCTCGTCCGCGCTGGTGCCGGGATCACTGTGCCGCAGCGCGTCGAGCGTGATCGCCCGCAGCGAGGCGTAGACGTCGTCCCGCAGGGCCAGCCGCGCGAGGGCGTGCCAGCGGTTTCCCCGCTCCAGCGCGCTGATCTCGGTGAGCATCTTGTCGATGTCGAGGTGATCGGACAGCGCGTAGTACAGCTCCGACGTCTCCGCGGGGTTGTGCACCACGTCGACGCCGACCTGCTGTTCGGCCATCTCGGACACCTCGACGACGTCGAGCAGCCCGTAGGTGTGCAGCAGCGCCGCGATGCGCCGCGCGAGATCGGCGGGCACCCCGTTGCCGGTCAGTTTGTCGACCTTCACCTGGACCGCTTCGGCTTCGAGACCACGCATCAGCTCGCCCGAACGCGGCACCAGCTCGGTGAACTCCTGGCCGAACCGGTTGATCTCGGCCAGCGGGGCCAGCGGCTGCGGCCGGTTGGAGAGGAACCAGCGGGCCGCGCGGTCGAGCAGGCGCCGGGTCTCCAGCACCATCCCGTCCGCGACCTCGGTCGACACGACGTTGTCCAGCGCGTCGATCTCCGCCCACAGCGCGGGCAGGTCGTAGACGTGGGTGACCACCGCGTAGGCGCGGACGGCGTCCGTCGCGGTCACGTTCAGCTCTTCCATCAGCCGGAAGACGAACGAGATGCCCCCGCCGTCGACGACCTCGTTGGCCACCAGGGTGGTGATGATCTGGCGGCGCAGCGGGTGTTCGCTGATCGCGTCGGCGAACTGCTCGCGCAGCGGCTTCGGGAAGTACTCCGGCAGCCTGCGCGCGAACACCTCGGAATCGGGCAGGTCGCTGGCCAGCAGCTCGTCCTTGAGGTCGAGCTTCACGTGTGCCAGCAGCGTCGCCAGCTCGGGTGAGGTGAGGCCCTGGCCCGCCTTGTCCCGCGCCCGGAACTCGGCGTTGGTGGGCAGCGCCTCCAGCTTGCGGTCGAACGCGCCCTTCGCCACCAGCGCGGCGACCTGCCGCTGGTGCACCGAGACCATCGGCGCGGCGTGGGCCCGGCTGACGCCGAGGACGGCGTTCTGCCGGTAGTTGTCGGCGAGCACGAGCGCGCCGACCTCGTCGGTCATCTGCTCCAGCAGGTGGTTGCGGCGGTCGTGCTCCAGCTTCCCGGTCGCCACCAGGTGATCGAGCAGGATCTTGATGTTGACCTCGTGGTCGGAGCAGTCGACCCCGGCCGAGTTGTCCAGCGCGTCGGTGTTGATCTTGCCGCCCGCGCGGGCGAACTCGATGCGGCCGAGCTGGGTGAGCCCGAGGTTGCCGCCCTCGCCGACCACCTTGACCCGCAGCTGGTTGCCGTTGACCCGGATCGCGTCGTTGGCCTTGTCCCCCGCCGCGGCCTGGCTCTCGGTCTCGGCCTTGACGTAGGTACCGATACCGCCGTTCCACAGCAGCTCCACCGGCGCGAGCAGGATGGCCTGGATCAGCTCCAGCGGCGCCATCGAGGTGACGTCGTCGGCCAGGCCGAGCGCGGCGCGGACCTGCGGGCTGACCGGGATCGACTTGGCGCTGCGCGGGTAGATGCCGCCGCCCTCGCTGATCTTCGCGCGGTCGTAGTCGTCCCACGAGGACCGCGGCAGATCGAACAGCCGCCGCCGCTCCGCGTAGGAGGACGCCGCGTCCGGATCCGGGTCGAGGAAGACGTGCATGTGGTTGAACGCCGCGACCAGGCGGATGTGCTCGGACAGCAGCATGCCGTTGCCGAACACGTCGCCTGCCATGTCACCGATGCCGACGACGGTGAAGTCCTCGGTCTGGGTGTCCTTGCCCAGCTCGCGGAAGTGCCGTTTGACGCTTTCCCACGCGCCCTTGGCGGTGATGCCCATCGCCTTGTGGTCGTAGCCGACCGAACCACCCGAGGCGAAGGCGTCGCCGAGCCAGAAGCCGTACTGCGCGGAGACCTCGTTGGCGATGTCGGAGAAGGTCGCGGTGCCCTTGTCCGCGGCGACCACCAGGTAGCTGTCGTCGCCGTCGTGCCGGACCACGTCCGGCGCGGGCACGGTCTTGCCCTCGACGCGGTTGTCGGTCAGGTCGAGCAGGCCGGAGATCAGCATCTTGTAGCACGCGATGCCCTCGGTGAGGGTGGCCTCGCGGTCGATCGCCGGATCCCCGGTCGGTGTCGGCGGGCGCTTGACGACGAACCCGCCCTTCGCGCCGACGGGCACGATGACGGCGTTCTTGACCGCCTGCGCCTTGACCAGGCCGAGGATCTCGGTGCGGAAGTCCTCCCGCCGGTCCGACCAGCGCAGGCCGCCGCGGGCGACCGCGCCGAAGCGCAGGTGCACGCCTTCGACCCGCGGCGAGCACACGAAGATCTCGTACTTCGGCCGCGGCTCGGGCAGATCGGGCACCGCGCCGGGGTCGAGCTTGAACGCCAGGTACGGCCGCGGTTGCCCGTCGGCGCCGGTGACGTGGTAGTTCGTCCGCAGCGTGGCGCTGATGACCGCCATCAGCCGCCGGAGGATCCTGTCCTCGTCGAGGCTGGTGACCTCGTCGATCATCGAGCAGATCTCGGTGACCAGCGCGTCGGCGCCGGCCTGCCGCTCGTCCTCGGTCAGGTGCGGATCCGAGCGCGTCTCGAACAGCCGGAAGAGCTTCGTGGCGACCTGGGTGTGCTTGAGCACCGCGTTCTGGATGTACTCCTGCGAATGCGTGCTGCCCGCCTGGCGCAGGTACCGCGAGTACGCCCGCAGCACGCTTACCTGGCGCCAGGTCAGCCCGGCGCGCAGCACCAGCCCGTTGAAGTCGTCGACCTCGCAGTCGCCGCGCCAAGCCGCGCGGAAGGCGTCCTGGAACCGGTCACGCAGTTCGGCGACGGCGGCTTCGCTCGTGTCGGGCTGCAGCTTCGGGTCGATGCGCAGGCCGAAGTCGTAGATCCAGGACGCACCGCCGTCCTCGCGGCGCAGCTCGTACGGGCGCTCGTCGACGACCTCGACACCCATGCAGTGCAGAACCGGGAGCACCTTCGAAAGCGTGACGCCCTCGCCACGCAGGAAGAGCTTGAAGCGGCGTTCGCCGGGCTCCGCGTCGGGCGGCAGGTAGAACGACAGCGCCAGGTCGCCCTCGTCGGTCAGCGAGTCGAGCGCGCTGAGATCGGCGAGCGCGTCCTCGGCGGAGAAGTCCTCCTTGTACCCCTCGGGGAAGATGGCGGCGAACCGCTGCCCCTGATCGTTCGCGGACTCCTCGCCCATGATCCCGACGACGGCGCCCTCCCCGGAGCGTTCCCTGCGCTCGCTCAGGATCGCCTCGACGAGCCGGTCGTCCCAACTGCGCACGACGGTGTTGAGCCGCTCCTGGATGCGCAGGGTGTCCGGCTCGATCCGGTTCGCCGGATCGGTGTGCACGATGAAGTGGACCTGCGCGAGAATCGTTTCCCCGACCTTCGCGCTGTACTCGAGCTGCGTGCCTTCCAGCTCCTCCAGCAACACCTCCTGCATCGCCAGCCGCGAACGCGTCGTGTAGCGGTCACGCGGCAGGAAGACCAGGCAGGAGAAGAACCGGCCGTACGGGTCGCGGCGCAGGAACAGGCGCAGCCTGCGCCGGTCCGACAGCGTGATCGCGCCGGTCGTCGTGGCATACAGCGAATCGGAGTCGGCGGAGAACAGATCCGCGCGCGGCCAGTTCTGCAGCACCTCGAGCATCCGCTGGCCGGAGAACGACTCCATCGGGAACCCGGCGCGGTGGATGACCTCGCGGACCCGGTTGCACACCACCGGGATGTCGAGCACGTTCTCGTGCAGCGCGGTGGTGGTGAACATGCCGAGGAAGCGGTGCTCACCGGTGACGTTGCCCTCGGCGTCGAACGTCTTCACGCCGACGTAGTAGGGATAAACCGGACGGTGCACTGTGGACGGTGCGCTGGCCTGGGTCAGCACGAGCAGCGTCGGCGCGAGCGCGGTGGCCGCGGTGTCCGGCCCGGCGGTCAGCCCGCGGGCGGCGAGGCTGTCCTGTCGCAGGACGCCGAGACCGGACGCGAGCACGGCGCGCAGCGCGGGCTCGTCGGTGTCGGTGCGCGGGTTCTCGACCAGCTCGTAGCGGCGGTACCCGAGGAACGTGAAGTGGCCGTCGGCGAGCCACCGCAGCAGCCGGGCGCCCTCGGCGACCTCGCCCTTCGGCAGCTTCGGCGGGTCCGCGTCGAGCTCGTCGGCCAGCGCGGCGGCGGTCTGCGCCATCTTGTCGGCGTCCTCGACGACCTCGCGGACGTCCCCGAGCACGCTCGCGAGGCGGTTGTCGAGCTCGCGGGCCCGGTTCGGGTCGGTGACGAAGTCGATCTCGACGTACATCCACGACTCGGCCGCGGAGTTCGGCGGCGGATCGGCGGGGTCGGCGTCGGGGTGGACCTCGAGCAGCTCGCCGGTGAGATCGCGGCTGACCACGACGATCGGGTGCACGATCCGCTGGACCTGCACACCGTCGCGGGCGAACTCGGCCGCCACCGAGTCGACCAGGTAGGGCATGTCGTCGGTGACCACCTGCACGACGGTGGCCTCGCGGGTCCAGCCGTCCTCGGCGGTCGTCGGGTTGAGCAGCCGGACCGCCGGGCGGCCGGGCATCCGGTGCTTGGCCAGCTGCAGGTGCGAACGCACCGCACCGACCAGATCGACCGGGTCGTCCCCGACGATCTCCTCGGCCGGGATGTGGCGGTAGTAGAGCCGGATGAGGTCGGCGATCTCCGGCGCGTGCCTGGCGGCGGCGTCGATCAGCTCGTCCCGAATCTGCTCCGGGCTGGCCGAGCGGCGCGGGGCGCCGATCTCGGTGCCGTCTTCGGTTCCGGGTAGGGACGAGACTCCCGTCGAGCTCATTTGAGGCAACTCTCCACTGTGCGAGGGGTGACACCGCGACCGGCACCACGATGTGCCGGACCTAGCCCACCCTAATGCGCCCACGCGGCGGAACGCACGAAGCCCGTTCAGTTGGCAGAAACCGAAGAACCCCAGCTCAGCCGCCGAAATCGCGGTATCGGTCAAGCTACTCCCGGGTTCACCGGGCACCCGTTCCGGGGCCACCGGACGACGCCGACGGGCCTGACCAGGACCGGGCCGGGGAAGCCTTCCGCCACGCCGCCTACGGAATCGATCCAGTCCCCCGCCTGTTCCGTCCGGTTCGGCGATCGGCCGCGGATTCATCGCCCGCCCGGCAGCCGCGCGCGTGTTCTCGAGGTGCGACGAATCCCACCTTCGGATCTGCCCGAGCGCACCCTCACAGTGTCCTTCCGGGCAGCTTCAGTCCTTTGTGGACACAGGGATGCGGGCGCGCTCGCGCCGCGCCGGGTGCGCGGAACGACGTCGGCTACGAGCCGGATTCGTCGCTGCCGTTGCGGCCGTGGCCGTTGACCGGCCGGCGCCCCGCCGTGCCCTCGCGCTGGGTGCCGAGACGCTTCACCAGCGCGGCGGCGCTGGCCGTCCCCGCCTGGTGTTCGGCGAGTGCGCGGGCGAGCAGATCGGCGAGACCGGCGTCCGGCGGTGGTTCGTCCTCGGCGATGGCCTTCGCGTAGCCCTCGGGGAACGCTTCGGTGCTCGGGGTCCACCCGCCGAAGTCTTCGACGGGGTCGAGCGACGGCGGCATGCGCAGCCGGGGCAGCCACGGGTCGGCGACCTCGTCGCGATACGGCTCCTGGAGGCCGGACGTGACCGGGCCGGCCGAGAACGTGGCCGGTGCTTCCGGTTCTTCCGGGCGCGGCGGGGGTGCGAGTTCGCTTTCCCTGCTCCACGGCAGGACGGGATCGGCGGACACCTCGGGCCGGGCGAGCGGCTCGGGGCGTGACTCCTCGGCTCGCGGTTCGCCGAACCGTGGCTCGTCGGCAGGGCGTGCCTCGGCTCGGGAGGCTTCGGGCTCTTCGACGGCACGGCGACGGCCGCCGCCGTGCCCGTTGGCGCCGGAGATCCCGAGCCGGTCGAGCACCGATCGCGCGGTCACGGAACCGTGTTCGGCGTCGTGCCGGGTGCTGCGCGCCGGCGGCGCCGGCTCGCGCCGCTCCCCTTCCCGGGACCAGTCACCGACGTCCCAGCGCTGCGACGCGGGTTCCGGTGCCTTGGCGGCCTTCTCCGGGGCCGCGTGTCCCGTCCTGGGCATCGGTTCGTCGGCGGGTGCCGGGGCGAGCGGCAGCTCCGGGACCACATCCACGACGTCCGGAAGCACCGGCACCGTCCGGGACACGAGCGGTGACTTCTCGGGCTCGCGTGCCGCGGGCAGCTCCGGCGTCGCGGAATATCCCATGTGCTCCGCCGCGACAGGCTCGTCGGCACGTCGGCGGCGGCCCTCTCGCGGCTGCTCGAAGACCTCGGGGACCGGCGTCGGCCCCGTGGCCGCCGCGGCTTCTGCTGTCGCTGTGATCTCCGCGGACCGGCGCTCGTCCGCTCGCCTGCGCCCGGCCCGTGTCTCCCGCTCCGGCGCGGCGGCTTCGGCCGCGCTCGCGACCGGCCGCTGCGGCTGGGCGGGGCGCTCCGGCACCGGCTCGTCGCGTGGCTCGGGCGCCCACGACGCCGACGTGCGCAGGGGCTGGGCCGGCACTTCGGGCTCCGGACGCCGTGGCTCGGCGACGGCGACCGGCGCCTGGGCGACCGGCGGTGCGATCGGCTGTATGGCAGGCGCGGGCCGGGCACCGGACGGATTCACGACCTCGTCGAGATCGACCGACGCCAGCTCGCCCGTGCCGAACGCGCCCGCGAGCAGCCCGCAGGCCTGGCGGCGCGCCCTCGCGTGCACGTGCTCGGCCGCGCGCGAGCGGTGCAGGCACGCGATTGCGTCCTCCGCGTGGCCGAACCGCTCCTCGATCTGCGCGAGTTCGAGCCACAACCGCGCGGTGACCGAGGCGAGGCCATGGCGGTCGGTGCTCGCCACCGCCTCCCGGACGAGCTCCGCCGCGGCGTCCCCCGCGCCCGCGGGCAGGTGGACCCGCGTCGCGACGGCCAGCCGCAGCCAGCCCATCGGCGCGACACCGCCCGCGCGGACCGGCTCTTCGAGCACTGGCTGGGCGATCTCGTAGGCCATCGTGGTGTCGCCGCGGTCGAGCAGCGTGCTGACCAGTTGCAGGACGAGACGGACCCGCACGAGGCCGCCGTCGTCGGCCGGGTTGTCGAGCTTCTCCAGGAAGCCGAGGCCCGTCCTGGCGGCGTCGGCCGCCGCGGTGAGGTCGCCGTGCCTGCGCCGGTGCGCGGCCGTGCCGACCCGCAGCAGCGCCCGCACCAGCAACTGGGTCTCGGCCGTCAGCCGGTCGTCGCCCAGCACGAGCTTGTCCGCCGCCACCAGCACCCTGTCCAGCTCGGCCTTGCGGCCGATCTGCGCCAGGCAGCCGACGAGATGGCACAACGCCGCGGCCCGGTGCACCGGCGACACCGCCGGATCGGCCAGCACCGGACGCAACGCTGCGAGCCCCGTCAGCGGAACACCGAGGCTGCGCGCGCACAGCGCGAGATCGATGCGCAGCCGCCCGGCGACGTCGGCGTAGCCCGCGTGCTCGGCGGCACGCAAGGCCGCCACCGCCCTGGCGACCGTGCCCGGCCGCTGGCCGAGGCGGACGCGTGCCGACACCACCAGAGCCTCCGCGCGAACCCACTGCTCGTCGGAACCCGCCGCCTCGGCGAGCGCGGCGGCGCGCTCACCGAGGACCAGCGCCAGCTCCGGGGCACGCAGGTGCAGCGCGTCCGCCTGCTCGATCAGGCCGCCGACCGCGGAGAGGCTCCCTGCGCCGGACATGCCTGAGGGCGAGATTCTTCCCGCGGAAGCCACGGGGAACCCGCCCGCCGCGGACGCGGCGGGCGAGCCGGGCTTGAGGTGCCTGCTGGCTTCCACGGGCAACCCACGCCCCTCAGTCGCGGGTCAGCTTGCGGTGGGTGACCCGGTGGGGACGAGCCGCTTCCGGCCCGAGGCGCTCGATCTTGTTCTTCTCGTAGCCCTCGAAGTTGCCCTCGAACCAGAACCACTGCGCCGGGTTCTCGTCGGTGCCCTCCCAGGCCAGGATGTGCGTGGCGACCCGGTCGAGGAACCACCGGTCGTGGGAGATGACCACGGCGCAGCCGGGGAACTGCTCCAGCGCGTTCTCCAGCGACCCCAGGGTCTCCACGTCCAGGTCGTTCGTCGGCTCGTCGAGCAGGATCAGGTTCCCGCCCTGCTTGAGCGTCATCGCCAGGTTCAGCCGGTTGCGCTCGCCACCGGAGAGCACGCCCGCCGGCTTCTGCTGGTCCGGCCCCTTGAACCCGAACGCGCTGACGTAGGCACGCGAGGGCATTTCGGTCTGCCCGACGTGGATGTAGTCCAGCTTGTCCGAAACCACCTCCCATACCGTCTTCTTCGGGTCGATCCCGGCCCTGTTCTGGTCCACATAGGACAGTTTGACCGTCTCGCCGATCTTCACCGTCCCGCCGTCCGGCTCCTCGAGCCCGACGATCGTCTTGAACAGGGTCGTCTTGCCGACCCCGTTCGGCCCGATCACGCCGACGATGCCGTTGCGCGGCAGGTCGAACGAGAGCCCGTCGATGAGCACCCGGTCGTCGAAGCCCTTGCGCAGCTTCTCGACCTCGACCACCACATTGCCCAGCCGGGGCCCCGGCGGGATCTGGATCTCCTCGAAGTCGAGCTTGCGGTGCTTGTCGGCCTCGGCAGCCATCTCCTCGTAGCGGTCCAGCCGCGAGCGGGACTTGGTCTGGCGCGCCTTGGCGTTGGACCGCACCCACTCCAGCTCGCTCTTGAGCCGCTTGGCGAGCTTCGCGTCCTTCTTGCCCTGGACTTCCAGGCGCTCGCGCTTCTTCTCCAGGTACGTCGAGTAGTTGCCCTCGTAGCCGACCACCCGGCCGCGGTCCAGCTCCATGATCCACTGGGCCACGTTGTCCAGGAAGTACCGGTCGTGGGTGACCGCGAGGACGGCGCCCGCGTAGCCGGCCAGGAACTGCTCCAGCCAGAGCACGCTCTCGGCGTCCAGATGGTTGGTGGGCTCGTCGAGCAGCAGCAGGTCGGGAGCGGACAGCAGCAGCTTGCACAGCGCGACCCGGCGGCGCTCACCACCGGACAGGTGGGTGACCGGCTCGTCCGGCGGCGGGCAGCGGAGGGCGTCCATCGCCTGCTCGACGGTGGAGTCCAGTTCCCAGGCGTCGGCGTGGTCGAGCTCCTCCGAAAGCTGGCCCATCTCCTCCACCAGCTCGTCGGTGTACTCGTTCTCCATCAGCCGGAGGACCTCGTGGTACCGATCGAGCTTGACCTTGACGTCGCCGAGGCCCTCCTCGACGTTCTCCCGGACCGTCTTCTCCTCGTTCAGCTCCGGCTCCTGCATGAGGATGCCGACGCTGGCGCCCGGCTGAAGGAACGCTTCGCCGTTGCTGGCCTGCTCGATCCCCGCCATGATCTTGAGAACGGTCGACTTGCCGGCGCCGTTCGGGCCCACGACGCCGATCTTGGCGCCGGGATAGAACGCGGTGCTCACGTCGTCGAGGATGACCTTGTCCCCGACGGTCTTGCGCACCTTCTTCATGGTGTAGATGAACTCGGCCATGCCAGCGATCGTAGAGTGAGCCGATCCGCGCCTTGACGCCGGTCACCGTCGGACTACCGAATGTCAGCCGGGGATCACCGCGGGAACATCATCTTCTCCTTTCCGTCCTCGCCCCGGAAAGCCATCGCACGCGCTTACGCGGAGGCCTTTTCGGCCGCGTCGAAGAGCGTGTTCGCCTCCTCTCCACCGGTGGACCACAGCCCGCGGGGATCCCGCACGGCGACTCCCTCGCGGGGCGCCCGATCGAGCGAGGCGGTGCAGCGCGCGAGGTTGGGGCCGACCACGAAGGCCTCAAGCTCAGGTACAGCCCGAGGTACGCCGTCCAGTTCGAACTCGCTGCTGTACAAGCGCCCGCGCACCACCACCGGGTCACCCTTGGCGAGGCACTGGTGCACCGACCGGGCCAGCTTCCGCCAGCAGGTCACCCGGACGGAGAACCTGCGCCCGTCACCCCATTCGCCCTTTTCCTTGTCGTACCGGCGTTCCGTGCTGCGCAGCCAGAACGAGACGACGTCGTGCCCGTTCTCCCCCACCTTGCGCAGATCCGGCTCGCTGGTGACGTATCCGGTCACCGTCACCCACGTCTCGCCCACGGCCATCACCCTCATCCCCTTCGGTTCGCCTGTGCCGCCGGACCGTGCCCGGTGGCGATGTCCTCAGCTTGCCGCCGGGGAAAGGCGTGTGGCGGGACGACGCGAAATCTGTGGACAACCACAGACCTTGTGGACAACCGGGGCGCCGACGAGGGTTCGAGCGCGGAACTTGTCGGGGTGCTGTGCTACTCCCGCCTGCCTTCGGCGAGCCGTTTGAGCATCGCGTTGTAGGCGGCCAGTTCCGCGCCGCCGGTGGTGTCCTCGCGGCGGTCGGCGCGCTTGGCCTCCCGCTCGTCCTGCCTGGCCCACTGCACCAGCAGCGCGATCAGCACGAGCAGCACCGGAACCTCGCCGGACGCCCACGCGATCCCGCCGCCGAGCCGCTGGTCGGTGAGCAGATTGCCGACCCACGGCAGCTTCAGCTGGGTATAGAAGGTCTGCCCGATGACCGTCTGCATGTTCATCAGGATCACGCCGAAGAACGCGTGGAACGGCATCGAGGCGAACATCAGCCCGAGCTTGCCCAGCGGCGGGAGACGCCGCGGCGCGGGGTCGACGCCGATCAGCGGCCAGTAGAAGACGTAACCCGAGAGCAGGAAGTGCGCGTTCATCGCCAGATGCGCCCAGTGATAGTTCAGCGCGGCGTCGAACAGGCCGGAGAAGTAGAGCCCGTAGAAGGAGCCGACAAACAGCACCAGCGCGACCAGCGGATGGGTCAGGAACCGTGACACCGGCGAATGCACGAACGCCAGCAGCCACTCCCGCGGCCCCGGCGGCGCGTCGCGTCCGGCGGGTGAAAGCGCGCGCAGCGCCAGCGTCACCGGACCGCCCAGCACGAACAGCACCGGCGCCACCATGGACAGCATCATGTGGGTGCCCATGTGGACGCTGAACATCCCCGGCGCGTACCGGCCGATCCCCGAGGACGTCGCGATCAGCAGCACCGCACAGCCCGCGAGCCACGCGACGAGCCTGCCCACGGGCCAGGTGTCGCCGCGTTTGCGCAACCGCCGCACCCCGGCCAGGTACAGCGCGGCGAGCACGATCGCCAACGTCCCGTAGAGCAGGTCGAACCGCCAGTCGAACAGCAGCCGCAGGACCGTCGGGGCGCCGTCGAGCGGGTAGCCGATGAGCAGTTCGACGGTCGAGGGCTGGGTGATCGCGTCCGCCGGGGGCGGCGTCCTGGCGAGCCCGGTGGCGATGCCGATCGTGACGAACATGATCAGCACCTCGACCCCGGCCAGCCGCAGGAGCTGCCCGCCGCCCGCGCCGTCGACCAGACCGCGCACGCCGCGCTGGCGTTGCTGCTGGCCGAACACGCCGAGCAGCAGCAGCGCGACGACCTTCGCCACCACGAGGAGGCCGTAGTCGGTGGTGAACAGGTCGTTCAGCCCGATCCGCACCAGCGCGTTGATCACGCCGGAGACCGCCATCACGAGCCAGCACACCAGCGCGAGCTTGGAGAACCGCACCGCGGCGAGCTTCAGGTTCGCGCCCCGCCGCCAGCCGAGCGCGAGCAGGGCGACGAGCCCGCCGACCCAGAGCGCGGCGGCCACGAGGTGATACAGCAGGCTGTTCGTCGCGACGTCGTGGGAGCCGCCGCTGGCCGAGTGCCCGGTCACCGCCACCGGCACGAGCCCGCCGACGGACAGGAAGAACAGCACCGCCGTCCAGCCCCAGGACAACGCGAGCCGGCAGCCGAGCGCCACCAGGATCGCGATCAGCGCGGTCCAGAGCCACGCCTTCGGCTGTTCGATGGCGCCGACGAGGTCGAGCAGGGTCTGCGGGGAAAGGACGTCCTGCAGGGGCTTTCCGGCGCCGTCCGCCGCGGTGAACACGACCGAGGCGAGCGCGGCGGCGAACCACACCCACGCCGAGATCCCGGCCGTCCGCAACGCCGCGTAGCCCTCGGGTGCCAGCGTCCCGGTTTTCTGCGGGGGCACCAGGAACGCGGCCAGCAGCAGCGAGCCGATGCAGATCACCGACGACGCCTCGGCGAGGATCCGCACCACCGTGATGCCGTACCGGGTGACGACCCCGGGGTCGGGCAGCCCGGCGATCAGATAGCCCGCTCCCCCGGTCAGCGCGACCAGCCCGACCGCGACGACCGCGGCGATCACCACCCCGACCGAGAGCAGCGGGAGCACGCTCGCCTTGCGCTGGGTGGGTTCGGCCGGTTCGGTCACGGATCGCGAGGACACGCCACGAGGGTATGCCGTCTCGGGAACGGCCCGGTGAGCCGGTGCGGGTCCTCCGCGACGGCCGTCACCCGACGGGAGACCGCACGGCGAGCGGCGCCCAGAGGACCACCCGCGTGCCGTGTCCCGGGACGGACTCGATCCTGGCCCGGCCGCCGACCTCGGCCAGCCGCCCGATGATCGAACGCCCGATGCCGAACCCCGGCCGGTGGCCGTCGGCGGCGAACCCCGCGCCGTGGTCGCGCACGATCACGCCGATGCCGCCCGCCGTCTCCTCCACGCAGATCACCGCCCGCGCCGTCCCCGCGTGTTTGAGGGTGTTGCGCAGGGCTTCGCGGGTGGCGTCGTGCAAGGCGCCGACGACGTCGGCCGTCAGATCACCGGTCGCGGCCAGCGTGACGACCTCGGCCCGCAGCCCTTCGACGGCCATGTCCGCGACGAGGGCGTTCAGCCGCTGCTCCAGTCCGAGTCCGCCAGGGAGCGAAGCGGGTTCACGGTCCAGGGACATTCGCAACCGCAGCGCGTGTGCCCGCGCTGTCCGGCGGACCTGGATCAGGCTCGCGACCGGGTCGACGGCGTCGGCGGGGGCGGGCAGAGCGAGGGACTCCATCACCTGCAGGACGGTGTCGTGGACGTCACGGCGATGCCGCTCGCGTTCGGCGGCACGCCCCCGCTGTTCGCCGAGCCCGAGCGCGAACCGGAGCGACACGCCCAGCAGGGCGACGATCGCGAGCGTCGTCACCATGGCCGCGAACAGCGTGAGGAATTCCACGGTGGGCGGTGGGCCGGTCCGCCAGAACGCCGACATCGCGTAGCGCAGCGCCACGGCGGCGCCGATCGCGAGCGCGCCGGCGAACGCGCCACGCAGCAGCGTCCACAGCATCACCGTGCCCACCAACTGCGGCCAGGTCAGCGAAACGACGTCGGGGAACTGGGCCGCGGGAGCGAGCGAAACGGCACCGAGACTGAGAAGGACGGCGTAAGCGCTGTCAGCGATCGGAACCAGCCTCAGGCTCGACGGGCGGCGTGCCGACCAGACCAGGAGCCAGCCGATCTCGGCCAGGGCAGGCACGAGGCACAGGACCACGACCGGCCACAGCGAGGAGACGTCCTCGACCGACCACAGCGCCTGGACGAGGACCGCCAGCCGGACCACCACCGGAACGAGCACGAACCGCGACGCCGCGCCGTGGAGCACCCTCTCCGGGATCCCCGCCATCCGCACCGCCCGCGCGCCGCTGAGCAGCAGAACCCTCACGACGTCTTCCTCCCCGGACCGAGGACGGGACCTCGATCAGCCGTCCTGAAACAGCGAGCCAGCCGCATTCATCTCAGTTTATCGCGATCAGCTTGCCGTCCGGACGCCGGAGTGTCAACGGCGGACGGGCGCGCGGGCCTCCTCCCGGCGGCGGACGCGCCGGGCCGCCAGTGAAGCGGGCACGATCAGCGCGGCCATCACCGTCACGAAGACGAACGACACGGACAACGACGTCACCTGCGCGATCCCGCCGACGATCGGTGGCCCGGCAAGGAATCCGGTGTAGGCGATGGCGGTGACGAGCGCCAGTTCCCGCTCGCCGCCGGTGCCGTCGGACCGCTTCCCCGCGTCGCCGGCAAGGCTCAGCGCCAGCGGGAAGGCGGCCGCCAGCCCGGCGCCGGCGAGCGCGAAGCCGACGTAGCCGAAGACCGGCAACGGGATGACCGCCGCGGCGAAGAACCCGAGCGCGGCCACCGCGGCGCCCGCCGCGAGCGACCGGGTGGCCCCGAAACGGCGCTGGGTCCAGGCCCCGCCGACCCTGGCGATCGCCATGGCCAGCGCGAAACCGGAGAACGCCAGCGCGGCCGCGCCCTGGTCGACGTCGTGCACGGTCGCCATCAGCAGTGCCGACCAGTCGGTGCTGGCGCCTTCGGCGATCGCCGAGCACAACGCGACCGCGGCGAGCAGCCACAGCACCGGACGCCGGATCGGCGCGGAGTAAGGCGACGCGACGGGTGCCTCGGCGTGCTGGGGACGCGCCCCCGGCACGGACCGGATGATGATCAGCAGCACGACGAACGCGACCACGGCGGCGACGGTCAGATGCCGTCCCGGCGTCCAGCCGTGCCCGGCCGCGAGCGACGCGGCCAGCGAGGCGCCGAGCGCGCCGAAGCTGTACCCGGCGTGCAGGAGCGGCATGACCGCCTGCCCGGTGCTGCGCTCGACGGCGACCCCGGCGACGTTCATCGAGACGTCCAGCGCGCCGACGCTCGCCCCCATCGCGAACAACGCGCCGCCGAGCAGCACCACCGAATTCGCGAAGCCGACCAGCACGAGCGCCGCACACGCCGCGGCCGCGCTCGCGCCGATCACCGCCCGGGCGCCGGTGCGCTCGATGATCCGGCCCGACACCGTGGCGGCGCACAGCATCCCGACGCTCGCGCACAGCAGCGCGAGACCGAACGCGCCCGGCTCGGCGTGTACCTGCCCGGCGATCGCGGGTGTGCGCGGCGCCCACGAGCCGAAAGCGGCGCCGTCCAACGCGAACACGGCGAACACCGCGGTCCGATCACGCATGCCTGCTCCTTCCCAGCCCCAGATCTCCTTGGCCCAGAATGACTTAAGCGCTTCAGAAAGTCCAACCGATTCGCCGTCGCCGCTGGTCGGAGCACTAGACTGCGGGCATGACCAGCACCAGGCGCCGCCGTCCCACGCTGGACGACGTCGCCGACGCCGTCGGGGTGTCCAGGGCAACGGTCTCGAACGCCTACAACCGGCCGGACCAGCTGTCGGCCCAGTTACGCGACGAGGTGCTGCGGGCGGCGAAGAAGCTGGGGTATCCGGGGCCGAACCCGACCGCGCGCAGCCTCGCGACGAGCCGGACCGGCGCCATCGCGTTCATGCTCGACGCGTCGCTCTCGGCGGCTTTCTCCGACCCGGCGCTGACGATCACGCTCGACGCGCTCGCGACCGCCGTCGAGCCCGGGGACCACGCGCTCCTGCTCCTGCCGGGCGGCGAGAACGGCGGCCCGCCCGCCGAACGGGTCCTCACCGCGCAGGCGGACATCGCCGTCGCCTACTCGCTGGCCGACGACACCCCGGCGCTGGAGTCGGTGGCCGCGCGCGGGTTGCCGCTGGTGGTGATCGACCAGCCGCTCGTACCGGGCGCCGCGCTGGTGGGCTGCGACGACCGGGGCGGCGCCGCGCTCGCGGCCCGGCACCTGCTCGACCTAGGGCATCGGCGGTTCGGCATCCTCTCCGCCCAGTGCCTCTCGATAGGGCGAGGCGGCGAGATGACCGCGGAGGCGGCGCTCGCGAGCCGTTTCCACGACACCCGCGAGCGGCTGGCGGGCTACCTGGACACGCTCGCCGTGGCCGGGATCACGGCGTCCGAGGTGGCGATCTGGGAGGTGTCGGGCATGTCCGCCGAGGGCGCGATGGCCGCGGCGACGGAGCTGCTCGGCCGGGCGGAGCGGCCGACGGCGCTGCTGTGCATGTCGGACCAGCTGGCGCTGGGGGCGATGTCGGCGGCCCGGCAGCTCGGGCTCGACGTGCCGGGAGACGTGTCGGTGGTCGGCTTCGACGACACCCCGTCGGCGAAGTGGTCCGAACCAGCGCTGACGACGGTCCGCCAGGACCTCGCGCTGAAGGGCAGGGCCGCCGGGGAACTCGTACTGCGCCTGCTGGCCGGCGGTTCGGCGCCCGAGCCGACGCGCCTCGGCGTGGACCTCGTGCGGCGCGGAAGTACGGCACCCGCATAGCAGCGCCGAAAACCACTCGCAAGACCGTTCGCCGAATTGTGGACAGCTCGCCCCCGATCGAGCGAGGGCGAACTACTTATCCACAGAAGTAGAAACGCGGGCTGACAACGCCCCGCAAACCCGTCATCGTGGAATCACACCTTCCACCGCGGGCATTGACCCCGCACTCCACAAGGGGATTTCCTGATGATGTCACGACGTTCCGCGCCCCTGCGCGCCCGCCTGCCGCGCGTGCTGCTGCTGACCACCGCGGGCCTGCTGGTCAGCGCCGGGATCGCGCAGGCGGCGCCCGCCGCGTCCGCACCGCCCGAGCCCGCCTGCAAGAAGGGCGAACTGTGCCTGTGGGCCCAGGAACGCTACAGCGGCAACGCACAGCGTTTCGATCTGCGCACCGCGAATCCCGAGGAATGCATTCCGCTGCCCGCCGATTTGGAAGGACATTCCTTCGTGAATCGGCTGAGCCGGGACGTCACCGTATATCAGAGCAAGGAATGCACGACCGAGGGCGATTTCATCACCTATCCGGGCGGGGGCACCTACGTGCCCGAGGCCCCCTTCGTGGTCAGGGCGGTGAAGGTCTGGGAGTAGCCACCAGCCGGGTCCGTCCCGCCGCCGCTCCAGGGGGAGCCGGGGGGGGGGGGGCGGCGGGGCGCGCGGGGGCGCCCCCCCCCCCGCCCCCCCCCCCCGCGGGCGGCGCGGCGCGGCGGGGCGGGCCCCGCCCCCCCCCCGCGCGCCCCCCGCGCC
>NZ_JBHYIQ010000042.1:0-51356 GCF_042739895.1 Amycolatopsis sp. NPDC059021 | reverse complement strand
GCGCGCGCGGGGGGCGGCGCGCCCAGGGGACCACCCGCGCCAGCCGCCGCGAGCACGCGCTACGGCGGGCGCCCGCCACGTCCGGGCGAAAGATCACACAACTTCCGGAGGGGACCTGAAACGATTCGACGGTGTCGAGCGATCGAGAGGTTGGCGACGACTAAGCTGCGCTTGCTGGGCGACTGGCAGCAGCCGTCGGCGCGGGCCCTCGTAGCTCAGCTGGATAGAGCAAGAGCCTTCTAATCTCTAGGTCGCAGGTTCGAGTCCTGCCGAGGGCACTGCAAGGATGGGAACGGGAGTGATGTCAGACATAGCATCCTCCTTGTTCTCATTGCGTTCAGGTTTGCGCTGGTCAAGGCTCTTCTTCCGGTCGAACGGCAGAACCACGGCCTCGGCTGCGGCCTGGCGTGCCGCCGGGATCGTCGCGCCAGCCAAGGTGACTGTGCACTTGAGACAGTTGGTGGGCTTGTGGTAACGCAGCTCGAGGCGCAGTACTTCGAAGAGTCGCCGAGCGACCTCTTCTGGTAACGATTCCACTTGGACTTCCCCTGTCGGCAGGAGATCGAGCAACTGGGGGTTGGGCGCCCGCTCGTCCTCCGCCTCCAACTCGGCCAGACGTACCGCGAGACGAGCTTTGCGTTTGTGAAGCTCGGCCCGCTCCTCGTTGATTTCGCGGACGAGATCATCCGTCGGTTCGTCGATCCGAGCGAAGCTGCGGACGAGGTTCTTGATCATGCGGCCGGCGTCGTCGATCTCACGTCGGAGCGCGGCGAGTTGACGTTGTCGCTCGCGTTGGGCTTCACGGCCGAGGTCTTGGACGGCGCCGCCCAGCAAGTCTCGGCGATAGGCACCGAAGACATAGGCGGCGAGGAACTCGTTGAGTTTGTCCACCAGGACCTCTTCACGTACCCAGAAGCTGCTCGCGGTCGGATGCCCCTTCGGGGCGTAGCCCTTCTTCGGCGCGCAGACGTAGTAGGCGAGATCGCGACGAGACTTGCCGTACATGCGTCGACCGCATGCTTCGCAGAAGAGGTAGGTGCGCAGCAGGTAGGCGCGTTTGGTCTGGGGGTGCTTGGCGTTGGTGTGGCTGATGCTGCGGGAGCCGAAGCGGTGTCCGCCGACATCTTGGGCCTGCAACCAGGTTTCGAGATCGACGAGGGGTGCGTGAACAGGTTGCGCAGACCAGATCCATTCCTCGACGGGGTTGGCCTTGTTGTTCCGCGTCTTCCGCGCTCGCCGGTTCCACACCATGTGCCCGGTGTACTTCGGGTTGGTGAGGATGTCGCGGACGTTGGAGTAGGTCCAGCACCCGACGCCACGGGCCGGGTCGGCAGGAACGGGCGGCGGGTAGGCAACCGGATCGACGTTGAGCCGGTCCGCGATCGCTTGGTAGCTGAGCCGTTCCGTGGTTCTCAGGTTGAAGATGACGCGGACTGTCGGCGCCCGGTCCGGGTCGAGCTCGAGGAAGGTCTTCTTGATGCCTTTGGCCCGCTTGGCGGGCACAGGGTGAGGGACGCGGCGGGCACGATAGCCGTAGCAGGGCTTGCCGATGTTGTAGCCGGCCTCGGCGTGGACCGCGTAGCCGTCCCACGACTTCTCCAGCATGTCGACGACGTAGAACTCGGAGATGCTCTGCTTCATGCGCCGCGTGAGCAGCTGCGTGGCCCGCTTGGGTTTGCGCCCGTCCACCGCGGCGAGCTGGAACGGCTCGTCGGCGGCCAGCAGTCGCACCCCTGCGCGCTCCAGGCGGTGCTCGATGGACGTTCCGTAGAACATGTGCCGGGCGGTGCGCTCGATCGACTCGCAGATGACGTAGTCAAAGCGCCTATCGGGGCGCTCAGCCTCGGCGAGCAGGTCTTGGATGCCGCCATCACGCGGGATCGGGATATCGAACTGCTCGTGCGCGCGCCCGCTCCCCCGGGCGTCGAGATCCATGCGACCGGACTCGACATCATAGAAGTGAGCGACGATCAAGCCGTCCTCGGGCAGCGAGCGCTGCGAGTTGCCCAGCTGCCGCGGCAACGACAGAGTCGGGTCCTGCATGTCCTTAGTGGACACACGCCCCAGCCAAGCGAAGCGAAGAAACGTTGGCCGCGAGTCGATACCGGCAGATTCGCCGCACACCGCTTGGCTGTAGGGGCTTCGCGCGCGTCCTACGCGGCGTTGCTCAGCCCACGCACGGACCTGTTCCGGGCCTGCCATTGCGTCACCTCCCACAGCACTCGCGCTTGCTCGGCGGCCAACCTTCTTCCCTCGATGCCGTCCACAGTAAGGATTTCGACGATCAGTTCCGGCGGTTCGTCAGGCACCAGTCGCCCAGTGCCCTTGTCGCGGTGCTCGCTTTCCCTTGCCACCGCTCACACCTCTCGCCCGAGAACGAAGTGGCGGGCGCCGAGGACGCTGCGGCGGAGCAGAGCGGTGAGGCCACGCGCCGCTGTCAGCATCTCCAGGGCCGGGTCCCAGGGCTCGGTGGCATAAGCGATCGGGACGCAGTGGTGCGCTGCGAGACGTTCGCGAGCAAAGGCAACACACCGGTCGCGCGAAAGCCGCTCCATCTGATCGCACACGATCAGGTCGAAGCCCGGGTCTGGGGTTGTCAGGGAGGCGGCGAGGTCGTTCCACCCACCGTCCTTTTTGGGCAGTCCCGCGGCACGCAGCGTGGCCGTGTCCACTGGAGACGGCAGGTCATAGAAGCAGCGGGTCATCACCACACGACCACGAAACGCCTGTTCGCATATCAGATACTGCCGCGCCAGCAGACGTAGGGCGTCGGTGTCCGTCCTGTTCTTGCGTCCGTAGAACGCCGCCCGGATGGGCTCGGGCGACGGGTTGGTTCGGCGGCCGGTGAACGCGGCCGCTGCCGCGGCGGACATCGTGAGCATGCCTCCTTGCCTGGGTGCCTCTGTCCGGCGCCTCAGCTCAAACCAGCTGGTCAGCGCGTTTCCGGGGTGTCGCGGGCCTGGAATCGTAGCGTCGATCGGCGGAAAATGGAGGCCCCGAACGAGTGGGCCCGCACAAGCGCCCCGGCGTCACCGCGCGGGGGCGCCGTGTCACGCGGCAACGCGGCCCGGTGGTGCCGGAGCGGCTGCCGAAGGTGGACCGGCGGTGCGGGCTCGTGCTTGCTGGCGAGGGTTGCGGATACGCCAGGCAGCGAGTCGGCAGTAGTCTCTGCTGGCATCGACGGAGATTCCGTGTCGGCCGTGCACGGCGGCGGCGAGCGCGGTGGTTCCGGTGCCGCCGAAGGGATCGAGCACCACGCTGGGCACGCTGGGAGTGCGGGTGTCCGCGCACCCGCAGGTGTCGGCGAAGGCGGTGGCGCGGGCGAGCAGGAACTCGCGGGCGTAGCCGCCCAGGGCGGCGCGTGCTTCGGCGACGAGCTGCCTGGCTGAATGATCGCGGCGGGCCGGGCGGTCTTGGGTGTTGGTGGCTCGTGGCGTGTCGCTCAGTCCGGCGGATCGCAGTGCGGTCAGGTGGGCTTCGGTGAGGCCGTGCTCGCGGACCAGTTCCAGCGCGCGGCGTGTCTGCGGCCGGGAGATGTCCAGGCCGTGCGCGATCGGGACGCGGCGGCGGCCTTGCCCGCACGCGGTGCACACGCGGCGCGGGGACCACCCGAGAATCAGCCGCGTCGGCCACTCGACGGGAAAGGCGGCGTAGTGCTCGATGCCGAGTTCCTGGGGTACATGCAGCGGTTGCGCCGGGATGGACCAGACCGATCCGGGCAGCTTGCCCAGTGGGTTCGCCTGATGCCCGGCGGGAATGCCCTCGCGCGCGGCGCCATACCGGTCGGCGTCGTGAGCCCGGGTACTGGCTCGAAGTCCCGTCCGGTACCGGGCGAGCGTGGCCGCCGCGTGCGGTTCGCGGATCGCGTCGATCGCGCTGTAATAGCGGGAGTTGAGGGTGAAGTGGAACCAGGTTTCGTGACTGCGGCGGACCCGGTCGCGCACGGACTCGGGTAGCCCGTGGGGTTTGCTCCAGATGATCTCGGCGCGCAGGATCAGGCCGAGTTCGTCGATGCAACGCAAGGCGTAGCGCCAGGGCAAGCCGATCAGCGATTTCGCGGGAACCCCGGAGGGGCGCCAGTTACGGGTGTCCGGGCCACCCCGGGTGCTGCGGGGCCCGCCCGGGAAGCGGCCGGTGCGGGGGCTGGAGTACTTGTCGCCGAGGTTGACGAACACCGACCCGGACGGTTTGAGGACCCGGATCATCTCGCGGGTGCACGCGATCAGGTGGTCGAGGTAGTCGCCCGGGGTGTCCTCGGCTCCGAGCTGGCCAGGGTAGGCGGTGGGTCCGTCCCGGTAGGTCCGCAGGCCGAAGTAGGGCGGGCTGGTGACGACCAGATCGACACTGGCGTCGGGCACGGGAAGAGCGCGGGCGTCGCCCTGGACGATCGTGGGCTCGACGAACGCGTCGGCCTCGCCGGTCATCGCGGCACACCCGTTTCCGGGGCAGTGCCGGTGATGCGGCGTATCGCGATGTCGTGATAGTGGCGATTGGTGTCGATGCCGGTGAAGCGACGGCCGAGTTCGCGAGCGGCGACGCCGGTGGTGCCGCTGCCGCTGAACGGGTCGAGCACGTGACCACCGGGCAGGCATCCGGCCGCGATGCAGCGGCGCGGGATCTCCAGCGGGGAGGGGGCGGGGTGCCCGGCGCGGGACCGGTCCGGCGGGATGGTCCACACGTTGCCGGGATTGCGTCCACGCTGCCCGTGTGCCGGTGTGCGGGGCCAGGTTCCGCGGGCGGTGTTCGGTTTGGTGCCACCGCGATGGGCACGGCGGGACAGGGCGCGGTCGCCGGTGTAGGGCTGACGGATCACATCGAGGTCGAAGTAGTAGTCCGGTTGCGTCACGAACAGGAAGATCATCTCGTGGCGGGCGGCGAGCCGATCCCGGATCGGCGTAGGCGTCGCGTGCGGCTTGTGCCAGACGATCGCCGAACGCAAGATCCAGCCATCGCTTTGCAGCGCGAAGGCGAGGCGCCAGGGCATGCCGAGCAAGTTCTTGTGCGGCACGTCGGCGACCGGCCGATAGCGCGGCTGGCCGGCCTGACCGGGTGCGGTGCACCAGTAGCCGTCGGAATTGGTGGAGTAGCTGTCCCCGAGGTTGATCCACACCGTCGCCCGCGGCGAGAGCACGCGCCGTGCCGCAGTGAGCACCGCCCGCACGGCGTCGAGGTACTCCTCCGCTGTTGGTTCGAGCCCGAGCTGCGGGTGCTCGCGCAGGGCTCCGCAGTCCCGGCAGTCTCGCCGACCGCTGACGCCCTCCGTCGGGGTGTCGGCTTCAGCCGGGCGATGGCGGCATCCGGGCCGGCCACCGGTCCACGTGTCGGGTGCGTAGTCGCGCAGGCGCCAGTACGGCGGACTGGTGACCAGACAGTCCACCGAACGGTCCGGCAATGCGGCGATTCCGGCTGCCGCGTCGACGGCGTAGAGGGTCACGCCGTCGGACTGGTGATAGGGCGCGCGGAAGGTGGTCACGCTGCCGCTCCCCTCGCGTCCGTTGCGAGGTTGAGGCGGCGGAGTCCGATGTCGTGGAAGTCGGGGTTGAGGTCGATGCCGATGTAGGAGCGGCCGAGCCGACGGGCGGCCATGCCGGTGGTGGCGGCGCCGCTGAACGGGTCGAGCACGGCCCCGCCCTCCGGGCACCCGGCAGCGATGCACCGCAACGGGATGTCGACCGGGAACGCCGCGAAATGCGCCTCCCGCAAAGGACGGGTGGTGACCGACCAGACATCGCCGGGATTCTTCCCGCGCTCGTGCGCGGCAGTGTGCTGGGAACCGGTCGGCCGCATCGCCTCGCCCGGCGCTTTCGCGGGGAACGGGTCGGTGTCGTGGTACTTGCCATACACGCTGTTCCCGCGTCGGCGCGCGGTCGCGTCGATCCCCGCGCGGCGTCCCTTGTGGACGCCGCCGATGACGATGCCCTCACCGAGCGCCTCGGGACGCGCGAGCGGTTCCCGGATCGGGTCGAGGTCGAAGAAATACCGTTGCTGCTTGACGAGCAGGAACAGCATCTCGTACCGGTTGGACAGCCGGTCGCGCACGGATTCGGGCATGGCGTTGGGTTTGTGCCACACGATCGCGTTGCGCAGAATCCACCCGTCGGCTTGTAGCGCGAACGCGACCCGCCACGGCATCCCGACAAGGTTCTTCCGCGGCAGCACCCCGGTCCGGCGCGCTCCGGCGCGGCGCACGGATTCCCGCAGCGGCTCCGCAGCGCTGCGCCCGGACACCGTGCTCGCACGCATCGCATGATCGCTGCGGCCTAGTGGGTCGGTGGCGTAGGAGTCGCCCAGGTTCAACCACACCGTGCCGGTATCAGCCAGGACCCGGTGCAACTCGTCGAACACTCCGCGGAGCCGGTCGATGTAGTCCTGCGGAGTCGGCTCCAGCCCATGCTGGTCGTCCTCACGCCGGGCGCCGCAGCGGCGACAGCGCTGGGGCACACCTCCGCGGTGTGCCGCCGAGGCCGGATATGCGAGGCGGGGGTGTTTGGACTGGGGTACGTTGCCGCCGCGTCCGGCCGCGGCCCGATGTGCGCAGTCGGGGTCGCCACGAACCCAGGTACCGGTGCCGTAGTCACGCAGTCCCCAGTACGGCGGACTGCTGACTACGCAGTCCACCGAGCTATCCGGCAAACTGGCGAGGGTGGTGGTGGCGTCGCCGGTGTAGAGGGTGACGCTCTCGTCCTGGTAGTGGACCGTGTGGGTCGGCTGCGGGTTCACGCGGCCTCCCGGTTGCCGTGCTGCCGACCGTCGCCGTTGTTCGTGTTCGTGATCTCGGCGTTCGCGCGTGCCCCGGGGTGTCGGCTGGCGTGGACGGCCCAGAACACTGTCGGCTCGATTAGCGCGCGATGGGTGCGCGCCGTGGACCAGGTCCAGGATTCCGGTGGCTGGATCTGCCCGCGCCGTGTCCGGTCACGCACGACGTAGCCGAGGTGGACGGGGTTGTCCAGGATGGTGCGCACCGCGGACGGTGCCCACGGTCGAGTGTGTCCGGTGATGGGGTCGAGCGGGGGCGGGTGTTGTTCGTCGGTCAGGCGCCGCGCGATGGCGCGGTCGCTGAGTGTCTCGTGCAGGGACCAGTGGAAGATCAGCGGGACGATCGACGCGCGGGCGTTATCGACGGTCAGGCGGTGTCGCCAGCCCCAGCGGCCGGGCCGGTTCTCGACCCAGTGGTGTTCCAGCGCGTAGCCGTACGGCGCGGGGCCGAGCCACCAGCCCTCGCGGGTGCGCTGCTCCAGTACTGCGCGCGATCGCCGGGCCAGCTTGTCCTGGTACGAGCGGACGCCGCGATCAGCCATCTCCCGTCGGGCCTGGTCAGTGGTCAGATAGTCGGCGAGGGTCTCGCGTAGGTGGCGCCACCATCCCGGTTCCTGCGCGCGGTCGCGGCCCCGCACGGCCGGATAGAGCACGGGATCCTCGCCTCGGCCGGCACGGCGGAGGCGGTGATGGGACTCGTGCGCGACGTTCATCTCATGCTCTCCTGATCGGCGGTTGTGTGAGGTGAGTGGCGTGGCCGAACGCTGCGGCGCAGGACTACGCGGGGCGGCTCGTGTCCTCGGGAGCGGTGGCCGTATGGCACGCAAGGGGGCCGAGGCGAAGCCGGTCGTTGCGCCTACGCGGCGACCAGCGCCGCCTGCGGGAGCGCTCCATCCCGACGCCGCATCGACGAGACAGTCGGCAGCGGGTTCGGCAGCGCTGGCGCCGACGCCGCGGCGTCGGGTTCGGCGCGAAACACCAAGGCGGTGTGGTGAGTCGGCAGGGCGATCGGGTGGCCGAGCGCGCGCTCGGCGCGGGTGGTGGCGCGCCGTTGCGCGAGGGTGGCGTGGGTGTACACGCGGCGCCGCCGAACGCGCGCGGTGAGAGCAAGGCAGCGGGCGATCGGTGCCAACCCGGCGGCGGCGATCCGGGCGGGAACCTCGAGCAGGTCGTGCCGCTCGGGGTGCCGTGCCGGTGCGCAGGTGACGACGACGTGTCCGCCAGAACGCAGCAGCGGCCGGTACTGGCCCAGCAGGATGTTGAGCCGGTCGACGGTATCCGTGACGTCGCCCTGCGGGGTCAGGCGCAGGGCGGTCAGCAGCAGATCGACCCGGCCGGTCAGTCCCGCGGTGGTGGCCGCGGCGGCGGTGCCGGGGCGGCGGTCGAGGATGAGGACCATGCCGTCGACGAACGCGCCGCGGGCCTTGGTGGCGGTTACGTTGGTGCGGGCCAGCCGCCACCACCGGCGCTGCCCGGTCAGGCCGATCGCGTGTCGGCCGGCGCGCAGCGCTTCG
This sequence comes from Amycolatopsis sp. NPDC059021, assembly GCF_042739895.1. NCBI lineage: Bacteria > Bacillati > Actinomycetota > Actinomycetes > Pseudonocardiales > Pseudonocardiaceae > Amycolatopsis > Amycolatopsis sp. NPDC059021. Next base: position 43,086 of record NZ_JBHYIQ010000042.1, on the reverse strand, counting down.
ACGACGGTGGTCCCGGCTCCGCAGTCCGGGTCGAGCACGATGTCGCCGGGCCGGGTGAGTGCCGCGATGGCGTGCGCGGCGATGGCCGGAGGCATCAACGCGGTATCCGTCGTCGTGGCTTGGTGGTAGCCGCCCTCCACCAGCTGGGTCGCCGTGCTGGCCGTGCCGGTCGGCCACACCGAGGCCAGCACCGCGCCGTTCCCGAACGCGCGCGCGGACGCGCGGAACGAAGAGTTCGACCACTCAGACATCCGAGGTCTCCCCTCGACCGCGGCCGGACGTTCCCGGCATTGCGTCGGGCAGCCGTCCGAGGACCAGCAGGTCGTGATGAACCCGGCGCAGTGGCACCGGACCGGCGACGGCGGGCGGTGGCGGCGTGTCTGCGGCCAATGTGGTCGCGCTCGTTCGCCGGCTGTCCGCGGAGATGGTCGCCGGGTGGGGCAGCGGCGTGTCGAGCACGGCGATGTGCTCGAGGCATCGGATCCCGTGGTAACTCACCGTGTCCAGGATCGGGGGGCACGGGTCCCGCAACAGCCCGCCTCGCGTATCACTGTGAGTCACAGCAGCGATGAGCCCGCGCGGGGTCAGGACAGTGACCCAGTCGGTGTGACCGAGCCAGTCGGTCTCGCGCGGATCGACCGTGGTGATGATCAGATCGAAGACGCCCTCGGGTCGGTGCCCGGTGCCCTGGTGGCCGCGTCCGGACTCGGGGTGCGGGTCGGTCACCGGGCGCAAACTGTGTCGGCGGGATCGGGGTCGCGACCCGGACTCCGCGCCGACACAGAGTGTCGGGTCGGTCCGAGCGTGCGTGGCCTCGGGTGCGGGTGCGGCGGGGGCGGGGGGGGGGCCCCGCCCCCGGCGCGGGGGCGGGCCCACGCCCCCCGCGGGACCCGCGGAGGGGGGGGGCGCGGCGGGGGGGTGGGGGGGGGGCTGGGTGTTGTTACCCCCCGCGCGCGCGGGGGGGGGGGGGCGGGGGGGGGGGGGGGGGGGGGGGGGGCCCCCCCCCCCCCCCCGAGCCGGGCGACGGTCCAGACGGCCTCGGCGAGACCGGCGTACGGGTCGGCGCTGCGGGTGCGGCCGGGCGTGCGCGACGGTGCGTGCGTGGGTGCCGGTGGGGTGAGGAGCAGGACACGGTCGCCGGGGCGGGTGTAGGTGGTGACGAGGGTGACGATCACGCGTCCCAGCCATCCCGCCAGCAGCGCGGTACCCGGCGGTGGCTCGGCGCCGGCGAAGGGCCACAGGGCGGCCGGACGGGTGAGGCGCGCACCCGCCCGAGCGGGTTCACGGAGGCGGGCGCGGTGCCGGACACGGGTCCGGTGCCGCGGGTGCGGGTGGCGGTTGTGCGGAGGCCGGATGTGGTGGCCTCGGAGGTGATCGGAGCCGGCCGGGCGGTCCTCGTGTGGTGCGGGTGAGGGCATCGCGGGTTCCCCTCTCGATGCGGTGCCGGGGTAATGGCCTGTCACTGCAAGAGGCCGGTTTCCGCCCCGTTTTCTTTCACCGCATTCCCAATTTCTTTCCCGCACCCCTCTCACCCACTGGACCCTGCGGCCAGCACCTACTCCAGCCCACACTGTTGCGCAACACCTCCGCCATTCCCGGCGGGCCAGGCAGCGGAGTCTCCGGGCGGTTCACGAGGTCACCGTGGAGGAATTTCCGGCAAATTCCCGCGCTGCTGCCGCCGAGCGTGCGACGCAGCGCCGGGCTGCTACTAAGAAACTACTAACAGCTGCTTAAAATGCCAGGTCGGTAGCTACTAAGGACGGCATCCCGAAGTCCGGGTCTGCAGGCGCGACCGGCTGACCTGAATCGATTCGTGTTGATCTTCTTAGTAGCCGCATCTGCCGAAAATAAGATCATCCTTGTTCTTTTCTTGGTCTTTTCTTGTCGCCTCTGTGGCGTCCTGCGTGAGTCAGTGACCGATCGGCTCAAGGGAGTTGTGTCATGCGGGACGGGAACGACATCGGCAATGGCGCTCACGACGCCACGGACCACGAGTGGTTGCCGTTGGACTCGGTACGGAATTCGTTCGCCTGGCTGGTGACCGGGCCCGAACCGTTGTCGGTGGACGGGCGCCGGTTTCCCGGGCTTCCCGACCGGCCGATCCCGGTGGACGAGTTGCGGGACCGGCTGCTGGACGAGGCGTGTTCCGGCCGGACACAGGACGCGGTGTGGCGGTTTTTGATCGGCCGTTCCCGCGCCGAAGGAGCGGCCTGGACGATCGCGTGCGCGGGCATGGCGCTGCCGACGTTGGCGCGCACCGCAGCGCGGCTGGCCCGGCACTACCGCGGGGAGCGCGCGGACCTGCACGCCGCGGTGCTGACCGGTTTCCTCGAGGCGCTGGCCACCGTCGAGGTGGGCGGCCGGGGTCTGTCCCAGCAGGTGCGGTGGGCCGCGTTCCGCGCCGGGCACGCCGCGGTGACCGAGTCCCTGGACGCCCCGATCCCCGCCGACGCGGAGGATCTGGACGCCTCGCTCGACCCGCTGCCGCCGTGGGCTCCCGGGTTCCGGTCGACCTCGCCGCGACGGCCGTGGGGCCACCCCGATCTGGTGCTGGCCCGCGCGGTCGCCGACGAGGTCCTGACCCCGACCGAAGCCGAGTTGATCGCCACCACGCGACTGGAAGAGGTCGAGCTGGCCGACTGGGCGGACCAGCACGACATGCCCTACCGCCGGGCCAACCTCGCCCGCTGGCGGGCCGAACAACGACTCGTCGCCTACCTGCTGGATCAGGCCCGCGACACCGACCCCGAGGACCCGGTCGCCGCCCCGGCGATGGCCTCCCTGGCGTTGCGCTCCGCACCGGCCACCCCCGCCCCACCCCCTGGGAAATCACCCACCGTGAGCGGCCGCGGCCGCAACGGGTCGCCGATGCGACAGAAAAAGGTGTCACCTGCGGTGAAAGAAAACGGCCCGAAATCCGGCCTCTTGCGCTGGAGGGGTTCCACGCCCGCCACCGCCCCCTCCCAGCCGACAGAGGAGACTTCGGAGGAGCGCCGATGCGCGTGACGCCCCAGCACACGACCACCCCGCCCCCCTCACCCGAACCAGATGCCGCGGCCGGGGCGAGGAGGCCGCGACCGCGTCAGCCCGGTGCCACCCACCGCATCTCACGCCGGGGCCGGGGGCGCGCGAGTCATCCGAGCTTTCGTCGGCCGGTGGTGCGCCGTGCGGGTTCCGGGTGGGTCGTCGCGGCGGTCCTCGGTGCGGGTCTGCTCTGCGTCGTGACCGCGGAGTCGGCGCAGGCGTCCACGGTGGTTCTCGCGTTCGCGGCGACCGTCGATCAGGTCTTCACCAACATCAGGAATTGGTTGGTCGGGATCTTGGCGGGGTTGGCGACGGTGTTCCTGACCGTCGGGGGCGTGCGGTATCTGCTGGCGGGCGGTGACCCGGGCGAAGTGGAGAAGGCGAAGCAGTGCTTCAAGAGCGCCGGGTGGGGCTACGGGTTGGCCGCGTTGGCGCCGGTCGCCGTGGAGATTCTGCGCGGGATTGTCGGGGGCTGAGGTCATGGTCATGTCCCGACGTCACCGTATGCCCGCCCCCGATCGCGGTGAGCCCGGCCTCGGTGCGAGTCCTGCTGTGCGGGTGTGCCGGGAGCGGGTCCTGCTCGCACCGGCTGTCCCGGTGCGCACGGGCTGCGGGTCGTGGCGGCGGTGGGTGTGGCTGCTGGCGCTCGGCCTGATTGTGGTGCTCGGCGGTCTGCTGGCGATCCAGGCGTGGGCGGCGCCCGGCCCACCCGCACCGCCCGGCGCGCAGCGGGCCGCGCTCGCGCAGCCCGCACCGCCACAACCGCCGCCACTGCCCTTGCCGACCGTCCCGCCGCCGACCACGTGTGCCCCGGATTCGCCGGACCCGCCCTGTCACTTCCCGACCGGTACGCCGCGGCCATCGGTGCCGGCGACGCCGCTGCCGCCGATCACCGAACTGCCGCCACTGACGACGTGTGTCCCCGGTCAGATCGGCTGCACGCCCGGCGGCCCGGTCGCCGCCCCGGGCGCGCCGTGCACCGGCGAGAACTGCATCCCGCAACCCAGCACCACCCCGCCCACCACGGCGCCGGGGCAGAACGGGCCGGGCGTCGACGGGGATGATCCGGACTGCGGGATCACCAACATCAGCGGCTGCATCAACAAGGCCATCACCGTCGTGTTCCGGGACCTGGTCAAGTCCGCGCTCGACCCCGTCCTCAAGCTGCTCGGCAATACCGCGTTCACTACTCCGCCCCTGGACGAACTGCCCGGGGTGGCGAATCTGTGGCACAACTCCTGGCTGATCGTGATGGCCTGCTACGGCGGGCTGATCATGATCGGCGGGATCATCGTGATGGCCCACGAGTCGGTGCAATCCCGCTACTCGATCAAGGAGATCGCGCCCCGGCTCGTCGTGTCGTTCTTCGCGTCGATGCTGTCGCTGTTCCTCATCGACAAAGCCATCAAACTCGCCAACGCCCTCTCCGCCGCGGTGCTCGGTGGAGGTGTCGATCCGCCCAAGCTCGGCGACACGCTCGCCCAGTCGATCAACGGCATCTACTCCGCCATGACCTCGGGCGGGCTGTTCGTGATCCTGCTGCAGGTCCTCCTGCTGGTCGCGGTGATCGCGCTGCTGCTGGTCTACGTCGTGCGCGTGATCATCACACTGATCCTCGTCGTGTCGGCGCCGTTGTGGGTGGCCTGCCACGCGCTGCCGCACACCGACGGTATCGCCCGCTGGGGCTGGCGCGCCCTGGCCGCCGTCCTCGGCATCCAGGTCGCCCAATCGCTCGTGCTGATCGTCGCGCTCACCACGTTCCTCCACGGTGCCGTGCACCTGTTCAGCTCCGTCGGCGGCGGGCTGATGATGCTCTTCGCCGCCCTGGGGTTGCTCTACATCCTGTTCAAGATTCCGTTCTGGTTTCTGTCCGCCACCCGGCTCAGCAGCGGCCGTTCCTTCCTCGGCGGCCTGGTCAAGGCGTTCGTCGTCGCGAAGACCTTCGGTGCCATCGCCGGGCGCCCCGGCGCTGTCGGCAAGCCCCGCGCAGCAACGGCGATGACCACCCCCGGCCGTGCCCCCGGTGTCGGTGGCCGGGCCGGTGTCGCCGATCCGCCCTGGCCGCCGCAACCGCGCGTCGCCCCGACCGCGGACGCGGTGACCAAGCGCCTGCGACAGCGCTACGACGCCGAGCGGCTGCGTACCGCCCAGCGGCCGCGCGTGCCCTCGCAGGAACCGCGGTTCCTGCAACCGAGTCCGCAGGAACCCACGCACGACCCCGCCGTGACACCCGCCGCGAAGGGATCGGCGCTGCCCGCATTCAGCTCCGCGCCCCAGCCCGCCACACCTCTCTCGCCCCAGTCCGCGCGGCGCCGCGGTGGACACCAGCCCGGCGCGGCGCCGCGTTTCCAGCCTCCCGGTACGGCGCGCCGCACGGGCGGTGGGCAGTCCGCGGCGCGGCCGGTCGCGGTCGCGGCGGTCCCGCCGCACCTGCGGTTCCAGCCGGCCACGCTGGAACCGAGCCACAGCGCACGACCGGTCACACCGACGACACCGCGGCCCGCGGCACCGGCGTTCCGACCGGCACAGCCCGAGCCACGCCTCGGGGACGCCCGGCCCCGGACCCGGTCCGCGCCACCGGTCGCCTTCCGTGCCCCGGCTCCCCCGCCCGCACCACCGAAGTCCGTATCCCGTGGAGGTGAGACGTCATGACCCAGCCCGTGCGCATACCGGCGGATGTCGACCGCGAGGATCGTGTCCTGGCCAACCTGACCGCCCGGCAGCTGGCGATCCTCGCGGTGACCGGACTCGTGCTCTACGGCGCCTGGATGCTCACCCGCGACGTGGTGCCGGTGCCCGTGTTCCTGGTTGTCGCGATCCCGATCGGGGTGACCGCTGCGGTGCTGGCGCTGGGCCAGCGCGACGGCATCAGCCTCGACCGTCTCCTGCTCGCCGCGATCCGGCAGCGGCTGCACCCCCGCCACCACGTCGCCGCCCCCGAAGGCGTCCGCCCCGCACCCGAATGGCTCACCAGCCACGCCACGATCCAAACCGGTGCCGTGGGTGAGTCGGAGGTCTCCCCCGCCGCCTTGCGGCTGCCCGCGGAAGGAGTCACCGACGCCGGTGTCGTCGACCTCGGCACCGACGGCGTCGCGATGGTCGCCGTGGCCAGCACCGTCAACTTCGCACTACGCACCCCCGGCGAGCAGGAAGCCCTGGTCGCGTCCTTCGGCCGGTACCTGCACTCGATCTCCGCACCCGTGCAAATCCTCGTCCGCGCCGAAAAACTGGACCTGAGCCGGCAGATCGCCGAACTGCGCGAGGCCGCCCCCGGACTGCCGCATCCCATGCTGGAAGCGGCGGCGCGCGAGCACGCGACCTACCTCGACCAGCTGCGCCGCTCCACCGATCTGCTGCGCCGCCAGGTACTGCTCGTGCTCCGGGAACCGGTCCGCGCAGCCGACCCGGCCGACGGGCTCGGCGGCGCCTCCCCCCTCGCCGTACTCCGTGCCCACCGTGCCCGCGCTCGCGACGGGCAGGTCACCGACGCGAAGCGTCGGACCGCGGAGACCCGGCTCGTGCGGCGCCTGGCCGAGGCGACCGAGCTGCTGTCCCCGGCCGGGATCACCATCACCGCGCTGGACGCGGGCCAGGCCACCGCCGTGCTCGCCGCCGCCTGCAACCCCGACAGCCTGATCCCGCCGTCCGCCGGGCTGGCCGGAGCCGACGAGGTCATCACCACCGCCGCCACCGATCCCGACGACTCGCCCGGCCGGGACCGGCCTCCGCCGGTCCCGCGTCAGTCCGACCGCGACGTGGCGTCTGCGACGAGCGCTCTGGACGAGTGGGAGGGCAGTGACCTATGAGCCCACGCTTCGGCCGCCGACGCGGCGCGACACGGTCTGCGCATTCGCCCGCGGGCAGCGCCGGCGCGTTCACTCCGGATTCCCTGTCGGTCGCGCCCCGGCATCTGGAGATCGGTGGTGAATGGGTCGCGTCCTTCGCGATCACCGGATATCCGCGGGAAGTGTCGGCCGGGTGGCTGCAGCCGCTGCTGTCCTACCCCGGGCGGCTGGACGTGTCCCTGCACATCGAACCGATCGACCCGGTCACCGCCGCCACCCGCCTCAAGAAGCAACTGTCCAAACTCGAATCCGGCCGACGCCACACCAGCGACAAAGGACGCCTGCTGGACCCGATGGTCGAAGCGGCCACTGAGGACGCCTACGACCTCTCCTCCCGCGTCGCACGCGGCGAAGGAAAACTGTTCCGGCTCGGCCTGTACCTGACCGTGCACGCCACCAGCGACAGCGAGCTGGCCGAGCAGGTCGCCGCGGTGCGGGCGCTGGCGGCGTCGCTGCTGATGAACGCCCAACCGACCACCTACCGGTCGCTGCAGGGCTGGGTGAGCTGCCTGCCGCTGGCGCTGGACCTGATCGGGATGCGCCGCACCTTCGACACCACGGCGTTGGGCGCGTCATTCCCGTTCACCAGCCCCGACCTTCCGCCGGCCGACCCGACCAGCGTCGCCGCACCCGACGGCGTCCTCTACGGCTTCAACCTCGGCTCGCAGGGTTTGGTGCATTGGAACAGATTCTCCGCCGTCAACTACAACGCCGTGATCCTGGGGCACTCCGGGGCTGGCAAGAGCTACCTGGTCAAGCTCGAAACCCTCCGGTCGCTCTATCGGGGTGTCGAGGTCGCGATCATCGATCCCGAGGACGAGTACCGGCGGCTGTGCGAAGCCATTGGCGGCACCTACCTCCACCTCGGCCAGCGCGACGTCCGGATCAACCCGTTCGACCTGCCCATCTCGCGGCTCCCGGACGGGCGCCGCACCGCACCGCGCGACGCGCTCACCCGCCGGGCACTGTTCCTGCACACCGTGCTCGGGGTCCTGCTCGGCACCGAACTCTCCGCGCAGCAGCGGGCCGTGCTCGACCGGGCGATCCTGGCCACCTACCACCGAGCCGGGATCACCAGCGATCCCCGCACCTGGACCCGGCAGGCACCGCTGCTGGCCGACCTCGCCGCGGTCCTCACCGCCTCCGGCGATCCGGTCGCGGCAGAGCTGGGCGCGCGGTTGCATCCGTTCGTCGAGGGCGCGTTCGCCGCGCTGTTCTCCGGCCCGACCACCACCCGTCCCGAAGGGCACTTGACGGTGTTCAGCCTCCGCGACCTGCCCGAGGAGATGATGTCGATCGGGACCCTGCTCACCCTGGACACGATCTGGCGGCGGGTATCCAACCCCGCCATCCGCCGCCCGCGGCTGATCACTGTCGACGAGGCGTGGCTGCTCATGCAGGACCCCGCCGGGGCCCGATTCCTGCACCGGATGGGCAAAGCAGCCCGCAAACGCTGGTGCGGCTTGACGATCGCGACCCAAGACGTCGGCGACGCCCTCGGCACCGAACTGGGCAAGTCAATCGTGTCAAACGCGGTCACGCAGATACTTCTCCACCAGGCGCCGCAAGCAATCGACGAGGTCGTCGCGACCTTCAACCTCTCCGAGGGCGAGAAGCAATTCCTGCTCTCCGCCGACAAGGGCCAGGGTCTCTTGAGCTGCGGGACGCAGCGGGTCGCGTTCCAGTCCCTGGCCTCGCCACAAGAAAACGCTCTCATCACCACCGATCCGGCCGAGCTGGCGACTTACGCCGCCCGGGAATCCGGCGCGGACGACAGTGCGTTCGTGGATCTCGGAGCCGAGGACCCCGAGTTCGACACGGACGTTGACGGTCACGTCGACATCGCCGCGTAGCACGTCACTCTCCACGACTGTCCATACACGACAGCAGCACGTCGCTTCTTTTGTCCTGCCTATGTTTTGTGAGGTGTGGTATGCCGTCCTCTGCCACGATGACACCGCTGTCGGCGCGGCCTGCCCGGTTGCTGACGCAGAACCGGGAGATGCGGGCCATCGGGGTCTGGAACTGGACCCTGCCCGCGCTGGCCGCTCGACTGCCCGACGGGCGGACGCAAGTGACATGCCCCGCAGCCGGCGTGTGCGCGCGGATCTGCTACGCCCGCAACGGAACCTATCTCTTCCCGGCGGTGAAAGCCAAGCATGCCGCCAATCTCGCGTTCGTGCTCGACGACCTGCCGGGGTGGGAGGCCGCCATGATCCGCGAACTGTCCACGCGCCGCTTCGCCGGGACGTTCATCCGGATCCATGACGCCGGCGATTTCTTCTCCGACGCCTACACGTGGGCGTGGTGCCGAGTGATGCGGGCCTGCCCGCAGGTGACGTTTTACGCCTACACCAAGGAAGTCCGCCGGTTCAAACGGCTCGTCGAGCCGGACCCGCCCGGGAACTTCCTGTGGGTCTACAGCTACGGCGGGCGTGAGGACGCCGACATCGACCCTGCCCGCGATCGGGTCGCCGACGTCTTTCCCGACGAGGACGCCATCACCGAAGCCGGATGGTCCTCGCAAGAAGCATCGGACCTGCTCGCCGTGCTCGGCCCGCGACTGGTCGGTGTTCCCGCGAACCGGATCCCGCACTTCCTCAAACGTCTCGGCGGACGGCGGCTGTCGCAGTGGCAGGCCGAAGTCGACGCCGAGCGCCCGGCCCCGCGCCGCGGTCATCTACGCCTCGTTCGCGGCGGCCAGGACACCGGGGCCGCGGCACCGGCGCCCCGGCCAGGTGCGGCCGGCGACGAGCGCCGGGCTGCCTGACGCCCTGGCGGTGTTCATTGTCCTTTGCGCGATGGGTTATCTGATGCTGTTCACGCAGTCTCTCCTCAGTCCCGCCGCGGCGCTGGCGTCGCCGTTGCGGGACTATCTGCGTGACCCCGGTGCGGTGGTGCGTGCCGTCGTCGCCGCGCTGCGGGAGTTCGCGCTGTCGTGGGGGCCCGTCCTCGGGCCGTGCCTCGCGCTCGCCGGGGCGGGGGTGGTGGTCGGGCGCCGGTGGTGGGCGCGGCGCTGCTATGACCGGATGGTCGCCGATGCCCGGGTGGTCACGGTGCTCGCTCCGCCGACGGTGGATCCCGACGGCGCCGCCGCGTTGTACTCCAATCTGGTCGGCCTGCTGCGCCCCGGGTTGAAACGCCGCCTGCAGGGCCAGCCGCACATCGTGTGGGAATACGCTTTCTCCCACGCTGGGGTGGCCCTGCGGTTGTGGCTGCCGGGCATTGTGCCGCCCGGCATGGCCGAACGCAGCATCGAGGCGGCCTGGCCCGGCGCCCACACCCGCACCACCCCGGCGAAGCCGCCGATCCCGCTGACTACCCCACCGGGCAAGGCGGTCGACGCCGTGGGCGGTGAACTGCGGCTGGCCCGTAGCGAGTCCTTGCCGATCCGGTCGGATTTCCCGGCCGATCCGGTCCGGGCGCTGCTGGGCGCGCCGACCGGGCTGGCCACCCATGAGCGCGCGGTGGTGCAGATCCTGGCCCGCCCGGTCACCGGCGCCCGCGTCCGGAAAGCCCGCCGAGCCGCCCGCCGTCTCCGAGCAGGCAGCTCGGTCACGATCACCGGGCGGCTGCTCGATCTGCTCACTCCGCACACCGGATCACGTAAACCCGCCGCGGCGGCGAGGAAACCGGTCGTGGATCACCAGACGTCGCTGGAGAATGCCGCGCAGGACCGGGTGATCGTCATCAAACAACGCTCCGTCCAGTATGAGACCCGCGTCCGCTACGCCATCGCGACGCTCATGCCCGAGCACGCCACCAGCGCGGAGCGCGCCGTGGTGCGGGACCATCTGCGCGGACGCGGCCACGCGATCGCCTCCGCCTTCGCCGCCTACAGCGAGCACAACTACTACCGCCGCGTCCGGCTGGCCCATCCCGTTCACGCGGTGGCCGAGCGGCGCCTGGCCGCCGGTGACCTGCTCTCGATCGCTGAGCTCGCGGCGCTGGCGCATGTCCCCACCGACGAGGCCGTCCCCGGCCTGCAACGCGCCGGAGCCAAAGCCGTCCCGGCGCCGCCAGGCATCGCCACCGACGGCCCGGAGGTCAAGCCGATCGGGATCACCGACTCCGGCCACCCCCGCCCGGTCGGGTTGCGAGTGGCCGATGCCCGCCACCACGTGCACCTGCTGGGGGCGACCGGGTCCGGGAAATCGGAGTTGATGGCCCAGATGATCCTCGCCGACGCGGACGCCGGTCGCGGCATGGTCGTCATCGACCCCAAAGGGGATCTTGTCGCCGACGTCCTCATGAGGCTGCCGTCCCGGCTCGGCGAGCGCGTGGTGCTCTTCGACGCCGACTCCCGCTCCCGCCCGCCGGTGCTCAACCCGCTCGACGGCGGGGACACCGCCCGCACCGTCGACAACCTCGTGTCGATCTTCTCCCACGTCTACGCCGCCAGCTGGGGACCCCGCACCGAGGACATCCTGCGCTCCGGGCTGCTCACCCTGCGCGCGCTCCCCGGCACCCCCACGTTGACGGACCTGCCGCGGTTGCTGACGGTGCCCGCGTTCCGGCACCGCGCGCTCGACCAGATCTCCGACGACATCCTGACCGGATTCTGGAGCTGGTACGACGACCTGTCCGACCCCGCCCGCGCCCAAGTCGTGGCCCCACTGATGAACAAACTCCGCGGCCTGCTGCTTAGGCCGTTCGTGCGGGCCGCCCTCGCGGGCGGTGAGTCCACAGTGGACATGGACGCGGTGCTCGACGGCCAGATCTGCCTGGTGCGGCTCGGCCGGGACGCGCTCGGGATGGACACCGCCAAGCTGATCGGGTCCATCATCGTCGCCCGCACCTGGCAAGCCACCACCCGCCGCGCCCGGCTGCCGCAACGCGACCGCCGCGACGCCTCCGTATACATCGACGAGGCCCACAATTTCTTGAATCTCGCCTACCCGCTGGAAGACATGCTCGCCGAGTCCCGCGCCTACCGCGTGAGCTTCATCCTCGCGCACCAATACCTGAGCCAGCTCACCCGCGAACTGGAAGAAGGAATCTCCGCCAACGCCCGCAACAAGATCATCTACGCCGCCTCGCCCGAAGACGCCCGCGCCATGGCCCGGCACACCGCACCCCGACTGTCCGAACACGACCTCGCTCACTTGGGCCGCTTCCACATCGCTGTCCGGCTCGTCCTCGACAGCGAGGAAGCACCCCCGTTCACCGCGGTCACCGAAAAACTCCCACCCGCCATCCCCGGACGCGCCAAGGAAATCCGCCGGCTCGCACGCGTCAACACCACACCGCGGGCAGTGTCCGTGTCCGGCGACGGTGCCCACCCTGCCGTGTTCGATCCCCGCCGGGCCGCCTGACCCGCCGCAGCCCCGTGCCCTGCCCAGCTCTTCAGCGGCGCTCTGTCCTTTCGCCGTTCGACACGGAGGTGCATGCCCCGATGGTTTCCACTCCGACGCCACAGCGACAGCTCCGGGGCCACCGGCCCCAACGCCCCGCCCAGCGCGTGCTCAACTCGGCCGAGCACCACGCGTGGCTGGCCCGGCATCTCACCGACCGCGACCGGTGGCTGTGCCGGATGCTGTTCGAGCACCACGTGCTTACCAGCACCCAGATCATCGACATCGCCTTCACCGGCCGCCGCGCGGCGAACCTGCGTCTGCGCAGCCTCTACCAATGGGGCGTGGTGCACCGGTTCCAGCCGCACCGCGACCGCGGCTCGCACCCGATGTACTACGTCCTCGACACCGCCGGCGCGGTCGCCATCGCCCGCGAAGACGGCCTCGACCCCAAGGAAATCGGCTACAACCGCGAACGCGAGATCGGGCGCGCGTATTCGCTGCAGCTGGCGCACACCGTCGGCTGCAACGGCCTGGGCACCACCCTCATCCGCCGAGCCCGCCAACCCGGTGCCACCGGCATCCTCACCGCGTGGTGGTCGGCCGCCCGCTGCGGCAGGCACTGGGGCGACATCGTCACCCCCGACGGCTACGGCCGCTGGCGCGAACACGACCGCGAGGTCGAGTGGTTCGTCGAGTTCGACTTCGGCACCGAACCGCTGTCCCGCTTGGCGGGCAAGCTGGCCCGCTACGAACGCCTGGCCGACGCGACCGGCATCACCACTCCCTTGCTGGTGTGGGTGCCCAGCGCCACCCGCGAAGCCAACGCCCGCCGGGCACTGGCCGAAGCGCTGCGGGCACTCGACCGGCCCGCGCGGGTGCCCGTGGCGACCACCAGCGGCGACGCCGCCGCCGATCCGCTCGACATGGCCGAACCCCGCTGGCGCCGCGCCGACGAGTCCGGCACCGTCGGCCGCGTCGCACTGGCCGACCTCCCCGCACTCTGGCCCGGCCTCGGCACATCAGTGGGCCGCGGCAGCCCCGATCCCGCTGGCGCCGCACCGACGGCCGCGGGGCCGGAACTGGCGCCGCCGTCGCCCATGCCGCCACCTGGCCCCAGCCGTCTTTGGCGGTGACGTGGTCGTGGGCAAGATCGCCGTGACCAGTGGTGTGTTCGTCGTCGTGCTCATTCTGCTCGTTGGCGGCGGAGCCATCGCCGTCGTCCAAGCCGTCTTCGGCAGCTCACGCCCCGGGGTGAGCTGCGCGCCCGCCGGGGCGAGCACGACCTCGGCAGCCGGGTACGGCCCGCAGGAGATGAGCAACGCGGCGATCATCGTCGCCGTCGGCCAACGGATGAACGTGCCCGAGCAGGGCTGGGTCATCGCCGTCACCACCGCGATCACCGAGTCACGCCTGCAGAACCTGAACTACGGCGACCGTGACAGCGTCGGCCTGTTCCAGCAACGACCCTCGCAGGGCTGGGGCACCGTCGCGCAGATCATGGACCCCAGCTACAGCAGCGAACAGTTCTACCGGCACCTCACATCGCTGCCGAACTGGCAGCGCATGTCCGTCACCGAGGCCGCGCAAACCGTGCAGCGGTCAGGATTCCCGGACCGATACGCACAATTCGAACAGGCGGCCCGCCAGGTCATCGGTGCCGTACAGGGCATTCCCTGTACCCCCAGTGGAACCGGCGACTGCGCCGCCATCCAGGCGCCCAACCCCACGGTGATGGCGGCCCTCAATTTTGCTTGTGGCCAAAGAGGGTTACGGTATGTCTGGGGCGGAAATGGCCCGAGGGACGGAGGTTTTGACTGCTCTGGCCTCACCAAGGCCGCCTATGCCGCAGCCGGAATCAGCCTACCCCGCACCGCACAACTCCAGTACAACGCCGGGCCCCGAGTCTCAGCCGGAGACCACATCCAACCCGGCGATCTCGTCTTCTTCGGAACTAGTGGCTCTGCCGTCACGCACGTCGGCATCGCCGTCACACCCACCACCATGGTCAACGCACCCGATTTCGGCCAGCCCATTCAGGTCAGCCCTCTCGGCCGGAATCTCGTCGGAGTCACACGGCCTGCACCACCGCTCCGTCAGACGGCCGCCCATTAAGGAGCAAGAGCGCTTCGGGTGGGCGTTAACGTAGCCAGGTTGTACGGTTCGTCGCGTGGATTTTGCGATGTTCCGAGAAGTGTCTGCCTTCCTCGATAAGCGAGTCGACGAAGGCGTGCGCGAGCCCGTGCCGCGCGCGCTGCACGCTGCCGAAGCGAAGCAGCGTGTCTTCAACGAAGCTGGCTCCGCCGTCGAGCTAGCCGAGGCGCTCCCCGAGGAGCCATCCGCACAGGCCGCGGCGGAGGTCTACTTCGCAGTGCTGCGCATGCTGGCCACCGAGTACCAGTCGCACGAAGATTACCGGCTCGAGTGGTGGCCAGAACACGAAGAGGAGTAGTCCTCCACCGTCGGGCGGCTCGTCGTGTACCCCGCGTTCGCGGTAGTGGCGTTGGGCAGGATGTGCACGGGTCGATTGCGGTGTGGATCGCAGCTGTCCGAGGGCAGGATGACGGACGCCTCCCGTTGCTCGGTTGGCCAGTTGGTCATCATGAGCGGCACGCGCCAGCCCGGAGTCATTCGCAGGCTCGACCGTGATGCCTCCGGCTCGCCGCCTCGTGAAGTGGCGCGGACTATAGATGCGCCCCTGAGCGGGACGCTACTCTTCGGTGGTAGCGCCTTTGAGGTGGCTGTAGAGGTTGGCGCGACTGAGGCCGACCTCACGGGAGATCCTGGTCTTGGGTACGCCTGCTTCGTCTGCTGCGCGGATATCGGCAAGGCGGTCCTTCCGCTCCGACTTCAGCTGCTTGGTCAGGATCTCCTTCATCTCTTGCAGTGTGCTTTCCAGGTTTCGGATCGCTTCCAGGGCCCCTTCGAACGCTTCGACGTGCTGCCGGCGGGCGCGGAGTTGCGCGATGTGCTCGTCCTGGTCCATCTGCGGCCTCTCTCGCGTGTCCTGGGTAGGCAGTCCCAACCGTGGAGGTGAGCACCTGTTTCCTACCGTGTCGCCCTGGACACCTTACCGAGACAGCATGACCGGGACGGGCGTGCCTTGACCGCGATGGGATCGTCTGGCCAAGGCACGCCGCAGCTGACCTGGTCGAGCTTCGCCGAGGCTCACTGCAGGCTGCGGGTAGTGAGGTCCCGGGCACAGGTGATCACGGTCGCCACCCGGGTGCGCAGCAGCTCGTTGGTCCCGGCCGACGTCTCCGCGGTGACCGGGCCTGGCACCGCGTAGACGCGGCGCCCCAGCGTGCAGGCCGCGCGAGCTACGGCCAGTGCCGGGCTGCGACGGCCGGCCTCGACGACAACGGTCGACCCGCTCAGGGCGGCGACCAGACGCTGGCGAGCGTGGACCCGGGCACGGCGAGGTCGCATGCCGAGGGGGTACTCGCTCACCAGGAATCCACCGGATTCAATGATGTCCTGCCGCAGTGGGCCGTGTCGGGCAGGGTGCTCGACATCGATGCCGCAGGGCAGCACGATGACGCACCGGCCCGGCCCGGAGGCACTCACAGCGCCGCGCAGTGCTTCGCCTTCGATCCCGTACCCCGCCCCGTTGATCACGGTGATTCCGCGGCGCGCGAGGTCTCGGCCGAGGTCGTCCGCGACGTGCTCGCCGTAGGGACTGGCGGCCAAGGTGCCGACCACCGCGACCGCGTTGGTGTCCAGGTCACCCAACCGTGGCTCGTTCTCGCAGTCGGCCCCGAGTTCCCTGCTCCCAATCGATCCTGGCTCTTTCCTGGTCATGTGTCCTCCTTGACGACGATCTCGTACGGGTCCTGGTCCACCAGTAGCGGCAGGATCGCGCCGTGGTCGAAATGAACCCAGATGTGGGCGCCGTTGCCGCCACGCACGGTGCCTTCGGACCCGACCGGCGGTTCGCCCTGCACCGGTCCTGTCGTCCGGATCCGTGTCTTGTATGGAACCGGGCACGGCATGGTCAGCTTCACCGTGTAGGCGTCCTCCGACAGCGTTATTTTCCTGCCCCACGCGGTCAGCGACGGCTCCCGGGCCGCCTCGCTTGCGATGCGTCCCGGCACCGCGGCGGCGGGCTTCGGCATCAGCGCGTCGAGGGCATAGTCCAGTAGCTTCCGGATGGCCGCTGCCCGGTCGTCCAGCTGGTTCAGCGTGGCCCACGCGTCGACCCGCTTCTTCCTTTTCTCGCCAATCTCGGTCCGGATCGTGCCACCGATAGTTCCGCGTCCTGTGCCGTGCAGCTTGGGACGGCCGGGGTGAGGGCGGGCAAGCGGAAAGAACTGGCGGTGCCGGGCTTGGTTGCGCAGATCAAGGCACGGCTGTCCGGTCTTCTGTTGGCAGCGCGTGCATTTCCCGTAGTCCGACCAGTCCGTGGCCTCCGGTTCCGGCGGCTCGGTCATGATCGGTACTCCGTCCATTCCGTGGCGGCGGTGGCTGTGCCTCGCAGCCACAGACCGAGCGGTGCTCCCATTCCGGTCATGGCCAGGTCATGGGCTGCGCTCCTCGGCCAGTTCTCGTCTTCGGGGGTGATGAGCCAAGCAATGCCTGCCTCGAGTGCTGCCAGGTCGTCGCCTAAGTCGGGGTCGGGCCATGCGATCTCGGCCAGCACCGACGCGGGCGCCGCACCGGCCTGGATGCGTTCGACTGCTTCCACGGGTCCGTGCACCATGGCGTACATGCTGACGGACGGGGCAGGCGGCTCCGTGGCATGCATCAAGAAGAGCCGGGCACGGATGATGTCAGTGGCTACAGACATGGAGAATCTCCCATCGAAATAGCGAATTGCAAGAAAAGGTGACGTTGGTACCTCGGGCGGGTTCGTACGCCCGGTGCGGACGACGGCAATGCGTCGCCCGCACCGGGCGGAACACCCCGCGTGCCGCGCGGTGCTCGCGCGCCTCGTCGGGCCGCACCGACGGCCGTCGCCGTCCGCCGCTCGTTCTCGGTGCGGTCGGTGCTCAGCCGTCGCTGTCCAGGCGGAGCAGATCAGACAACACCTTCGGCGGCTCTGCGCTACCGGGCGACGAGGGTACGGCGGGCGACGGCGAGGCCTCGACGGCGACTTCCAGGGCCTCCAGCTTCCGGCGCACCGCTGTGAGCGACTTGTACGGGTGGCCCGTCGCGCCGTAGTCGAGGGCTGCCTGGCTCTGCAGGTACGAGACCATGGTGGCGGCTTCCGTGGCACTCATGTCGAACACTGCTGTGGTGGCCGTGAGCCGAACCCTGGTGGCCTGCTCGTCGCTCAACGTCTCCGTGAGCGCGCGGATGTTGTGCGGAGTCAGTTTCGTGATTTTCACTTCCGACATGTCATTCTCACCTTTCATTCCTAAGTGGACATTTCAGCCGGTTGAACGGTCGAGGCCCATGCGAAGGTCGCGAGCTTCAGCTCGGTTACTGCGGCGGTGCCGACGCGGCATACCCGCTATGGGTTGATGTGCATAGCTTTCCTCCATTTCTGTTACGGGGCCTGGTTTTCCCGCCGTTACTCACGAGGAAGTCCGGCAGGTGCGCTGGGGCGTTCTGCGCTGCGCTTGTTCAGTCGGCGCGCTCCCATTCGAAGGTGGCGCCGATCGCGTAGCGGCCGTCCTCGTCGGCGGTGATCCGCGCGGGCAGGTAGCCGTCCTCGCCGATGGCCTGGTGATCGAGCAGGACGATCGTGTCGCCCTCCCAGTAGACGCGGTCGGTGCCCTCGGGGTATTTCCGGGCGGTGTCGGCGATCCAGGCGACGACCACCTCGGCCACGGGGCGCCGGAACCTCGGGCTGCCTGCCCTGCTCCAGTCGTGCTCGGCAGATGTCAGCGCGGGAAATGCGGGGTCGGTGCCGTCGATGTTGATGGTGACAAGGATTTCGTCGTCCTCGGCCGCCAGCCGACCGGTATCGGCCAGCAACGCGGCGTCGGCGCGCTCGTCCGTGGGTGGCGCGGTGAGTTCCCAGCACCACCCGGCGGCGCCGATGCCGTATCGGCCGTGCTCGTCCGGCACGACCTGTACGGGCCACTGCTCCTCGGTTTCCAGGACCGTCAACACGTCGCCGTCGAAGGTGGCGGTGTCGGCCCAGTTGGCGGGGTCGTGGTCGTGCATCGTGTTGAGCCACGCGACGATGGCGTCGGCGACGATGCGCCGGAAGCGGGGCACGGCGTAGCCGTTCCAGCGTTGATCGTCGATGATTGCGGGGAATGCGGCTGTGGTGTCGGCGAGTTCGACGTACACCTCGCCGTCGCTCGCTGCGGGCACGGGTGGCGTGGACATGTCGGATTTCCGTTCTTCTGCCGATGGTGTGGTCATCGGGTGGTGGTGATCGGCTGGGTGGCCCGATGCGGGCGTGGTAGCGGCTGTAGAGGGTGTGGGACGCGGCACTGACCGGCTGGGTCGCGCGGCAGTGGCAGTAGCGCGGCGGAGGCGGCGGTGTGGTGGTGCCGGTAGCACGACACCGCGTTTGGCCGGGTTGCCTGGTGTCAGGACCAGTCGCTCCACCAGGCACGGACCTCGGACGGTTCGGTGTCGTAGCATTCGATGATGACCTGGTCCAGGTCGGCGCCGGGAGTGTCGAGGCGTGTGAGCGCGGCGTTCACGACGAGGTTGATCAGGTCGTCGTCACGTTCGCTCGTGGGCAAGTCGTCGGTCACCAGGTCGGCGCCATCGTTGACCGCGCGGGAAACCTGCTCTCGCGTGAAGTGCGGCACGCTCGGGTCCGTCGGTGTCCACTGTGGAGTTGATCCGGCAGACTGGTCGGCGTGCGGGAAGGTCGCGAGGAACGCGGCGACCTGAGCGGCGTCCTCCGCGGCGACCGAGAAGATAAACGTCACGTGCCCGCCGTTGCGGGGCACCGTGGCGGTGCCCGCCAGCGGGCCCGCGTAGCGCACGATGGCTTCCTGCGGATCCCATCCGGGCCCGTCGGGCCGAGGCTGCTGGACGGTCGCGCCAAGTGGGGCTGCGATGGCGTGTGCGAGCCGGTCCCGCGTGGCGGCCTGCTCGTCGAGCCGCTGTTTCAGCTCGCGCGCTTCGGCGAGGGTGCGCCGGTAGGCGAGCAGCAGCCGCCGCGTGGTTTCGGCCGCGACGGTGGCTGGTGTCTTGGTCGGTGACACGGTGATGTCGTGCGAGGGCACCGGGTTTCCGTGCCGGTGCCGGATGCTCGCCAGCTCGGCCGGGAGGCTGGCGGACAGCTTGAGTCGTGGTGTCTTCTCCTCAGCGTCGTAGTACATGTGGACTTGTTCGCTGTCCGGACCGATGAGGTAGCGGTCGCGGTCACCGTGGTGGCCTGGTTCGACTGTCCACGTTCCGGCGAGCGCTTCCGCCATCGCTGCGGCGAATGTCGGCACGTCCATGGCTGTATTTCCCTTCCTTGTCAGGGGTTTCTCTGCGAGATCGGATGGCGTTCGCCGTGGCTGGCCTGGCGCGTGGTGAGGTCATCCCGCAGCCACGGCACCCGCGCGGGCGATCTGGCCGCGCGAGCACCGAAGCGGCGACGGTCCTGGTCAGACCGAGGCCAGCACCGTGCCGAGCGTGGACACGGTGTCCTGGTCGAGCGCGTCGGCTTTTCCGTCGACCGCGCGGGACATGTTCCGTTCCGCGCGGGACGCGTTGCGCACGGTCGCTTCGTGGTGGGTGAAGGTGTTGACCGCCTGCACCACGCCCCACGCCGTGCCATGCCACGGGGCGACCCGGGTGTCGCTGGTCCACAAGCGGTGCAGCGCGTCCCGCTCGTTCGTCGCGGTGGTGCGGGCGCGGCCCTTCTCCTCCGGGATCGGGGTGTGTGCGTCCAGGAACGCGCGCCAGGCCCGGTCGGTCACGGTGGTTTCGCACAGGGCCTTGACCTCGGCGGCGAATTCCTCGGCCACGGTGTGGACCATCGCGAGCGCGTCGCGGGCCGCCACGATGCGGAACTTGCCGTTTTTGCTGTGCTTGACCTTGAACTGCTGGCCGTACTCGCGCAGCCCGGCCGCCATCGTGTTGTCACACACCACGTTCGTCACGGTGCGCTTGTACGTGGTGGCCAGGCTGCCGTCGTGGCTGGTGCAGGCGACCAGGTTCGGCCGGAACTCGACCCCTTCCGGGGTGGTGATGTTCTCCGGTACCTCCACGCTCACCCATGCCTGTTTGCGGTCGCGCAGCAGCCCGGCGGAGCCGATCGACAGACCGTCGTCCAGGATCGTGCCGACCTTGTCCAGTAGCCATTCCTGGTACTGGTGCACGGTGTAGCCGTCGGCGAAGATCCCCAGCACGTCGCCAGTGTCCGACGCGGTAATGGCCTGCCTGTTCGGGACACGACGTAAGCCGAACCTGCCCGCGACCAGGACCGGTTCCGGTTCGGCCGTCCAGCCGAACAAGCGCCGCTGGACGTCGGCGACCGGGACGGGACCGGGGTAGTGGTTGGGCTCACTGCCCTGGGCCGAGGCGCGGTAGTGCCACGCGTGCCCACGCTGGTCGGTGAAGCCGATCAGCACGTTGTTGTTGAGCCATTCGCTGGTTTCGTTGGACATGACAGAACCCACTTTCGCTATCGGTGGCGACACGAAAGACCGTTATGCGGTCACGGCGTCCGCGCGTCGACACGCGCGGGCACCGAAAGGACACAAGGGCTGTGTGGTCCTCGGTCCTCAGCCAGCGATGGGAAGCACGGTTTGGGCGGGGGCCACGTACGGCTTGCGCCACTCCGCGAGGATCGTTTCCGCTACGTGCTCCACAGCGTTGTCGTGCGCGTGGTTCGTCGCGGACGTGGCCGATTCACAGGTCCAGCAGTTCCCCTCGAACGAGTAGTAGAGGACCCGGATTTCTTCGTGGGTGTAACCGAAGTCGTCAAGATCGACACATCCGAACCAGTCTTCAAGTTCCGACCGGGTATCCGACTCCAGCCACGCGTCCCACGCCTCTTCCTGCAGCTCTTGTTGGTATTCTTCGAGCGTGCTCTCATCCACTTCCCCCACGTCGATGGACTGGGCAATTTGGACAAGGTTGGTCAGCCACTCAAGCCCGGTGTCGACGTCGTCGCCGTTCGTCGGCAGCTCGCCGAGCTGCACCCACGCGGAGCCGTAGCCGTGTCGGCCGTTCGTGGACGTCTGAACACCCGGGGTTCCATCCAGGTAGCGGACATTCGCCGCGTCACGTTCGGTACCGCCATAGTCCGAGTAGTCGACCAAGGTCACCGTGATGGCATAGTCTTCTTCGGTTTCCGCCCCGTCCGACAGCACCAGCGCGTGCACGACGTCGTCGGCGAGGTCCCGCTCCTGGAGCGGATAGGTGTATCCGTTGCGATCCTCGGACAGGCTTACCTGACGACATTCCAGTAATTCGTTCCACAGTTCAACAGCTTTGGCGTATTGTTCCGGCGAGTAGACGTGTTCACCCTTGTACGACATGAGAGAATTCCTTTCGTGAGCACGTAGTGAAGTGCTCAACGTCCTGCGTGACGGTTCAGGCCAGCCACGAGATAGGAATGCGCGCTTGGCTACGCGTCGCTCCCCGCTACTGCCCTGCACGGTTTCACTGCTGTCCGCGCGACCCAAGCCACTGCCCGCGCTATACGGGACTTGCTCACAACGTCCAGCACAAAAGGAGAGAAAGGAAGAAGATCGCCCGCAGGGCGCCGCGCCCCGGTCCTGACGTCCTTTCGGTCTCCCACCTAGCCTGTCTCGCTTACCTGTCTAGGTTGACGCTGAACCTAGACACTTTCAAGCTGCCGGACCGTTCTGTTATCTCGCTGTTACCTTTAGTGTCGCGCTCGCCGCTCAACCCCATAAGGCTCTTGAGCTGGAGAAATGCAGACAATCGGCGACCCGCACGGCGACAGCCAGCACCGCGCCCGCGACCGCACAGCCGGAACGCCGGCCCCACCGTTGCCGCACGAGCGACGAACCGAGAACAAAAGAATGAGAAGCGGAAAGTCCGCTTTAGGGAAAGGCAACCAACGCAATCGGGGCGACCACAGAGTCACAAGGAACGACAGCCAACCACCACCCCAACCGACTGTTCATGTGCCCGCCGGGACCGAAGTCGGAGGCCGCAAAGGAAGGGGCTATGGGGCGCTGGCCTGCGACAAGGAGCAATGCTCCCTTTTCTCCCCTAGAGGGGCAGCCCAGGAGAAGCCCGAGAAGAAGGCGCAGAGGAATCCTGAGAGGGGGCCGCTAGCGACTAGGCCGACGCCAGCGGAGCGCGTATCTTATGCGAATTTCGCGGAGCCCAGCGAAATGGCATAATCGTAATGCGAAACCACGGAAGCGCCTCATCTTGACAGCGACCAGGTTTCTCGGCAGATGAGTTCTATTCTACACTCGACAGGCCTAATTTTCTCGCTGCGGCACCACTGTTTCGTTAGCTCGCTTGCTGACTTCGCCGCGGCGCGTTGCGGGGCTGGCGTAGGAGATCGGCGAGCCCGAGGGTGTCGCGGGTGGGCTTTTGGTCGAGGGTTGCCAGGGAATGGGTCAGCAGGCTGAGTGTGCGGGGGATGTTGTCGTGCTGGCCGAGGCGGGCTTGGGTGCGCATGAGGTCGCGGTAGATGGCTTCGTTGTAGGGGTCGAGGCGGCGGGCGTGTTCGAGCAGGGCGAGGGTCTGCTCGAGGTCGTCGTGGCCGATGGTGCGGATCAGGGTGCTGAGGGCGTCGAGGACGTCGCGGCGGAGTGCTTCGCGGGGGCCGTCGATCCAGTCGGCGGCAATGCCGTCGGCGAGCTCGCCTTGGTACAGCGCGGTTACGCGCCGCGTTGCGGCGATGGTGTCGTCCCGGGTGGTGGCGTGCCGGCGAGCGGCGAGTGCTTCTTGCAGCTGCCAGAGGTCCACGGTGACGAGAGTCGGGTCGAGCGCGTAGTGGCCGTCGCCGGTGACGGTGAGGTCGGTGATCTCGTTGTCGGTCGCGGTGCGCAGTCCGCGGCGCAGTTGGGACATGGTGGCGTGGAACGCGTTGTAGGGGCGGTCACCGGGTGCGTCCGGCCAGAGCGCGGCGGTGAGCACCTCACGGCGGGCACCGTCGGGGTGCAGCGCGAGGTAGACCAGGATTTCCCGTTGCCGCGGTGCGAGAACGTCGATGAGGTCGGCCTCGTGCGGTGCGCCGCGTGTCAGGTGCAATCGGCCCAGGACCCGTAAGTGCAGCGGTGCGGGGGCCTCGGCCGCGGTGACGGTAGCGGCCGGAGCTGGCGATGCCGCCGTGGCCTGCTCCTCTCCTCCGGGTGGTCGGGCTGCTTCCAGCCGCAGCGCCTCCTTCCCTGAGCGGGCTGTTGGCTGCACGGCGTCCCCGAAGTCCTGAATCTCTTCGCCCCTGTCCGGGTGGAGTGCAGGCTGGTGGTCCGGCAGGTTGGCACCGTCATGTTCCGTTGGGGTGGCGGGGCCTTCGGCGCTGCGGAGTGCGGTGAGTAGTGCGGTGGCGTCGGTGACGGGCAGGGTGAACAGGCGGGTGCCGGAAAGAACCTCGGCGCAGGGACGGGTCGCGGTGACGGCGCCGTCGTGGTGGATGTGGGCGGTGGTGCCGAGTCCCCATTGGCCGAGGAGCACGCCGGCCAGGCCGAGGGTGGCACCGTTGCCGAGGACTGCGTGCAGGCGGTGTTCGACGTGCGGCTGAGGGCGGGCGAACAGGACGAGCGGGCCAGGAGCCGGGGGCTCGGCCTCCTCGTCGGTGCGGCGAGTACGGGTCAGCAGCGCGGTTTCCATCTCGGCGACGGCCGCCTCGAGGGACGCGGCGACGTGCACGGTGGAGGGCACGCTGCCGACGTCCACGCCGTCGAAGACGAAGCGCAGGTCGTCGGCGGGCACGAGCACATCGATGCCGGGATCGGTGTGCCGTTCGGTGAGCAGGTGCAGCAGGAGCGCGCGAGCGGCGGAGGTGGCGCCGGGACCGGCCAGTCCGAGCCCGCGGGTGCTGGCCAAGTTCAGGGCGAGTTCCCGGCTGCCTCGCACCCCGACCGATACCGGCACGGGTTGGCTGGCGGGCTCCAAGGTGCCGCGGGTGGCACGGCGGTCCTGCGGGGTGGGCATGATGTCGACGAGGTCGGCGTCGGCGACCGGCGGCCGTTCGTCATCGTCGTGGTCATGGACGGCGCGCAGGGCGCGGACGACGGGGGCGGGCGAGCGGTGCAGGTCGGCGCGGTCGCCGCTGCCGATGCGGTAGCCGCGCCGACGCCAGATCCGTGCCGACACCACGGCCGCGGCGATCGCTGCGGCGAGGCCGACGCTGACGAACGCACCGGTGCTCAGGTTCAGCCCTGGTTCGGACCTGTGGTCGCTCTGGTCGCCGGAGGTCGTCTTCTCGGCGGGGGCCAGGGCGGTATCCGGTGCCGGCTGGGGTGACGCTGACGGCGATACGGTCGGCGGGATGCTCGGCGACGGTGGGGCTGGAGCGTGTGGCTGTTGCTCGCCGGGCGAGGTCTCCCCGGGCAACCTCGTGGTGGGCAGGTGTAGGTGCCAGCCGGGCAGCAGCAGATCCGGATCCCGCAAGGCACGGCCGTCGGGCTGGGTGCGGCCGACGTTAGAGGCGAACACCTCCTGCCACCGGTGTGCGTCGCCGAGTTCGCGTGCGGCGATGGCGCTGAGCGTGTCGCCCGGCGCCACGACCACCGTGCGGTCCGACGCCGCGACCGCAGCGGGGTCGGGAAGGTTGTGGGCGTCGGCGGGGAGCAGCAGCACCCACCCGGGGCGTAGCTCGTCGGCGCCGTGCGCGAGTCGTTCCGGGTTGAGCCGGACGATGTCGTGGTAGCGGGTGCCCGCGCCCAGGTGCCGTTCGGCCAGGCCCCACAAGGTGTCCCCGTGCACCACCGTGTACGGCACCGCGTCCTCGTGCCGCGCGGCGGGAGCCACCGATGCGCCCTCGGTGCGGTTCGCGCTCCGGGCGGTCACCGCCGTCACCGCATCCGCTGCGGGTGATGGCGTAGTGGTGGGCTGCTGGGGCCAGGGCGGCGCGGTCGCCGCTACCGGGGCGGCGGGCACGCCGGTAGCGGAGGCGGTGCCGACGGAAGTAGCCACGAGGATCGCGGTGACGAGCCCGGCGATCCAGCGGCCGCCGGGCACCCGGGCCAGCACACCCCGTGCGGCGCGGACCCCGTGCCCTGTCTGGCGAACGAACTCGGTGATCGCGGAGAGGGTGAGCAGCCCCCAGCCTGCCCAGGCCACGGCGATCATCAGGTCGGCGACGAGGTCGCCGGTGAGCCAGGCCCACCGCAGCGCATTCCAGAGCCGCTCGGGCCATTGGCTGATCGGCACCTGTTCCGGCCACCGATCCGGGAGCAGCCGAGCGGGCGTGGCGCCGAGGGCGAGCAGCACGCACGGGACACCGGCAAGGAAGGCACCCAGGGCCAGCGCGGCGAGCCCGCCGCGGAGCCGTTGCGCGGTGCGGGAGGTCATGGGAGGCCGCCATTGCGGGTCCCGATGCCGAGTTCGGCCAGCGCGGTGCCGGTGGCCTGCCGGCTCGCGCCCAGCAAGCCGACGGTGGTGGGCTCGGTGACCGTGACGGTCACCCGGACCGCGCGGGGCCCGATGATGGTGACCTGGCCGGGATGTCCGGCGCGGGCGAGGTAGTCGGTCGCGGCGCGGGCAGCGGTAGCGGTGTCGATGCCGACACGGGGGCTGCGGGTGTCGACGGCGGTGTTGGCGGCGCGGGCGGCCTCGGCCGCGAGGGCGTCGGCGCGGGCGATCACCCGCGTCCGCGCGTTCCCGTCCACCACCAGCGCCAGCACCAGCAGCAACGCGAACGCGAGGACTGCGACCAGAATGGTGACCGACCCGGCATCCCGCGGATCCCCTGTCCTGGTCATGGGATTCCTCGATAGGGGTCGGTCGGGCTGGTGAAGGCGCTCGTGAGCGTGCGGGTCCCGCCCGGCACCGGCAACGCCAGATCCGTGAGCGGAACCTGGCACGTCACGCTCGCCCGCACCTGCCCCACCCGGCCGACGGCAAGGCCGTCTGCGGTGATCGTCACGCTGGATCCGTGGCAGGTGAGGCCCTCGCGTACCAAGCGTTCCCGCGCGACCGTGGTCCCGGCCTGCTGCGCGGCCGCGGGGCCGCGGGCCAGCGAGGCGGCGCGAGCGGCGGCGGTGGCGGCGTTATCGAGCGCCTGCTGCGCCGCGGAAACCCGCGCACCGGCGATGATCAGCAGGCCGAGGAAGAGCAGCGCTGGGACCAGGATCGCGGCTTCGACGCTGACCGAACCCGCGTCGCACCGGCGCCGGGATCGGGTGTCGGGTCGATGCCGGGCGCGGGGGTTCATGAGCCCGCTCCTCCGGGGAGGGTGAAGCGTTCCTTGACCGTGCGAGCACTCGCGTCGACCCGGATATCCCAGCCCGGAATCGGCAGCAGGCGCGGCGCGGTGCCGGTGACGGTCACCTGGACCCTGTCGGCCGTGACCACCGCGTGCACGGCAGGGCCGGTGAGGACGCCCTGTCCGGCGCGCGAGGTGAAGGAGCGGGCCGCGTCGGCGGCCGCGTCGGTGGTGGCCGCGACCGGGCGACCGGCGTCGGCTCCGGCCTGCGCGGCTTGGACAGCGATAGTGTGTGCGTGCCACCACAGGCCGCCCTGCACGATCACCAGGATCAGCAGCAAGACCACGGGGAACAGCACAGCCAATCCCACCGACTCCGACCCGCGATCACCGCCAAGCCGCGCACAGAGGGCCCTGCGCAGCCGTGTCCACCCAGGACGGATGGTGGCGAGTTCGGAGTGGCTGGTCATCACGTCGCCTCCGCAGGAATCCGCGGGACGCCGGATGCCGTGCCGTTGTGGTCACCGCGTTCGTCGCGCGACGCCGATGAGTCCCCGGTTCCCAGTGCCCGCGCCACCGACGATGATGGGCTCGCCGGGGTTTTCGTCCCAGCCGAGCCGCTTGCAGGTTTTTTTCGTTTGGTGCGCTGGGGTTTTCGGCCGTTGAACCATCGGGTGAGATCGGGAGCGGGGACGTCGGTGAACCGCGCCAGCTCGGCGATGTCCATCACCGCGGTGGCTTCGGCGAGCACGTCGCCGAGTTCCTGCTCGACCTCGCGCAGGTGGGCAGCGATCGCGGCCCGCTGCTGCGCGAGGTCACCGACCCGGGTCGCCAGGGCAGCGCGTTGCGCGCTGCGGGGCCGGTCGTGCTCGGCGACGCGGCGTTCGATCTCCTCAGCAGTCGGCATCATCGTGTCCTTCTCTCCGTGACGAGTTACGTGGCGCGGTGGCAGACGAACGGCATGAGCCCGACGGCGGCGTACCGGTCGTTGCGCGAGCGTTCCCAGGGGAAGGATCCGGCGTTGGTGAGGTCGCGCGCCGCGGTGACCGACGTGAACGTCGTCTGCAGCAACGCCTCGCTCCCGACGATCAGGTCCTTGCCGGCGACTCCGGCCAGCACGGCGAGCTCGCGGTCGACCCGGTCGCGCAGGTCGGCGTCGTGCAGTTTCCGGCTCCACTCCCGAGTCAGCACGACACACCCGGTCAGCTGCTCGGCCACCGCGGTCAGCCGGTGGTCGATCCCCGCGATCGCCTCCTCCAGCGTCTCCGCGAGCCCACCGTAGCCGGGCTCGGCGGCGAGCTGGTCGGCCAGGGCGCGGGTGGTGCGGGTGGTCTCCAGGCTGGACAGTGTCTGCCAGGCCAGCCGATGCGCCGAACGCGGAAGGTCCGGGTCCAGCCATCCACGGGCTGGGGTGGTGTGCAGGTGCGCGACCGCCTCCATCACCCGCACCGCGATCCTCCCCGTGGCCGGACCCATGTCGGTGAAATCCTTGGTGCGGAAGAAGAATTCGCCCGGAATCTCTAGGTGACAAGGTCCGCCGGTGTGCTGGTGGTCGCTGGCGCAATAGCCGAGATTGACCACGCCGATCACAACGCCGCCGCACAAGACAATCGTGCCGAGCACGATGAACGTGACAGTGAGGACGGTGTCACCGGCCGCGAGACCGAGGATCAGCACGAGCGCGCCGCAGAGTCCCGCGTGGACCACACTGCGGGAGCAGAACGCCCGCACCCGTTCCCGGTGCCAGCGGGCTCGAGGCAGGTCGGGGTTCCACAGCATCATGTCCGGCCCCTCGGCAAAGTCACCCACCGTCACCGGCGGCGGTGTGTCGTGGTGTGTCATGGCGTTCTCCGCGCGCCCACGTGTCCGCGACGTCATTTGATCTGCGCCTGATGGCTCTCCACCGCCGCACGAATAGCGATCATCAGCCCGATCGCCACGGCCGCACTGACGGCGGCGGTGATGGCCTTCTCCACCGATTCCGACCCACGATCACCCGAGGCACGCATCCGCGCCCACCGGCTCTCCACGCCCGCAACCAACGTCATCGCCAGCCCGGTCACCACCAGCACGAGCCAGTCGTTTCCCTGTCGTACTCCGGAGAGCACGCGGTTGATGGTCTTCGACATCGATGATCAACTCCTTCAATCAGGTCCGGGACCTGGTGTCCCGCAACGGTTTCTGTCCCCCTGTGGATTCAGTCAGGTGCTTCCGGTGAGGATGCGGATGAAGGCGGGGTAGATGGCCAGTAGGAGGAATGCGACCAGCAGCAGCGACACCGGCAGTGCGAGACGTTGGGAGCGCCTGTTGGCGTCAGCCCGGTCCGCGGCAAGGGCGGCGGCCCGGAGCGAGCTGGCTTTGGTGATCAGGGTGGTGTAGATGGCGGCGCCGTCGGCGGCGGTGGCGAGGATGTCGGCCAGGTCGGCCAGTTCCACCACGCCCATCCGCTGTCCCAGTCGTGCCAGGGCGTCCCAGGGTGTGTGTCCGGCGCGAATGGCGCGGCTGAGGGTGCGGTTGATCCGTCCGAACACCCACGAGTCGCCGACCGCGGCGGCTTCGGCGAGTGCTTGGCTGGGGGCGCGACCGGTGGCGCGTTCCTGGGCGACCAGGTCGAGGTAGGCGGCGGTGGCGCGGCGGAACTGCTCCCGTGCCCTGGCTGCGTCCTCGGCCACGGCCAGTATCGGAACCGCCGACCCGGCCGCCGCCGCACCCAGCACCACCAACACCACCACGGCGCCGGGCAGGCTGATCCCGCCTGCCCACGCCACCCCGGCCAGCGCGCCCGCGGCGGCAGCGCCGCCTGCGGCCCAAGCGAGGCGGCGGGCGACATACCGTTGCGCGGTGTCCTCGAGGACGTCGAGGTCGGCGGTGGGGATGCCCCACCAGCGGTTCGACGACCGCGCCGAATACCCGGCCACCCGCTGCACACCGCTCGCCCACCGGCGCCGCGCCGGAGCGCCGCCGGCTCGGTGGGCGGTGCGCTCGTCCAACTCGGCCACCGCGGCGGCGACATTGACCGGCGCAGCGGGGATCAGCGCGGCGAGTACGCACACGCCGGCGATTCCCGCGATCCCGCCCAGGACGGCGGCGACGATACCGGGGCTCATCGCGCCACCTCCCCGGTTTCGTAGGAGACGGTGGTCAGCGTTCGTGCCGGTGTCGGTTTCGGGGCACCGACAGGGATACGTGAGGCCGCGCCCAGCAGCCGGGCGGGGCGGCGAATACGGATCAGGGTGTGCATCCACCATGCGGCCGCGGCGAGCAGGCCGCCGATCCCGGCCAGCACGCACTGGCCGAGCAGCCCGTTGAAGGGGGTGAGGAAGTCGCGGGCGAAGACCGCCATCCCGGTCAGCATGACGACGGTGATGCCGAGGATGGCGCGGACGTCGGTGCGGGGTTTCGCCCGGTCGGCTTCGACGTCGCGGCGCGCCACCACTTCGCGTTCCAGGGCGGCGGCTTTGGCGTCGAGGATGTCCACCAGGCCGCGTCCTCCGGCGCGGACCCGCAAGATCAGCGCCAGGACCACCTCGTCAGCGGCCTCGTCGGCGATGTCGTCGGCGAAGGCGCGCAGCGCGGGTTCCAGGCCACGGGTGCGCAGCCGCACCGCCAAGGTTCCGATCTCAGAGGCTAGCGCGGTGGGGGCGGTGCGGGCCGAGCTGGTGATCGCCTGCTCCAACCCACCCGCGCCCGACGCCAGCAGGTCGGCCAAGCGCCGCGTCCAGCTCGCCAGCGCATCCAACCGCGCGATCAGACGGCGGGTGTCCTGCCCGCGCACCAACATCGGCACCGTGATCGTCCCGGCGGTGGCCAGGATCGCCGCGACCGGCCAGCCGGTCCCCCACCACACCAGCACCCCCGCGAGCACCGCGATGGCTGCCCGGCGCCGCGGAACCCGCGCGAGCCGCTGCCACCACCCCGGCGTCCGGCGCGACGCGCCGCGGTCAGGTTTCCGTGCTGGGGGCAGAAACGCGGCGATCACACAGGCGACGGCCAGGACCGCGGCCACACCGAGCAGGCCGGCCACGACGCTCGTCATCGCGCACCCCCCTCCGGGAAACCGGTCGACAGCCAGGAGCTTGCCTCGGCGGTGTCGAGCTGGCTGCGGTCGAAGCCGTGCCGCTCCACCCGCTCCAGCAGGTCGCGGCCGGGAGCGTAGGCCGGGACCGCGCGCCAGTCGGTCGGGCGGGGCGCGAAGATCCGGGTGGTATCTGGGCGGCCGGAGTCGCCGACCGGACCAACCTCGATCACCTCCGCCACAAACCGCTCCCGCCGCCCACTCCGGTGACCCTCGTGGTGGTGGTCGGTGCGGGCGACGTGCACGACGAGGTCGAGCGCCGCCGCGGTCCACTGGTGGGCGGCCTCGATCGCCAGCGGCGGATCGGCCAGTTGCCCGAGCGCGGCGATCCGGTCGAACACCGCCACACCGGAGGTGGCGTGCAGGGTGCACATCCCGCCCGCAGCGCCGTTGCCCAGCGCGCGCAGCATCGCGGTGACTTCGCCGGCCCGGACCTCCCCGACGATCACCCGGCTCGGCGAATGTCGCAGCGTCTGCTTCAACAAGTCGTCCAGGGTGATCTCGCCGGCGCCTTCGGAGTTGGAGGGGCGGGCTTCCAGCGGGGTGACCAGCGGGCGGCCGGTGAGGTGCAGGCCGAGTTCGTACTCCTCCTCCACCGTCACCACATGCTCATAGGCCGGGATCTCGCGGCACAACGCACGCAGCAGCGTGGTTTTCCCGGCGGAGGGGCCGCCGGAGACGACGAGGTTGCAGCCCGCCCGCACCGCCGCGGCCAGGAACGCCGCCAGCACCGGATCCACCGTGCCGTTCGCGACGAGCTCGGGCAGGCCGACGTCGACGAGGCGGTGGCGGCGGATCGCCACCCGCGGCCGATCCGAGACCTCCATCACCGCCGCCACCCGCGCCCCCAACGGCCCACCAGCCGGAATCCGCAGGTTTCCCAACGGGCGTCCGGCGTTGAATTCGCGGGAAGTTTGGCCCTGGCGGGCGAACATCGCCGCGAGCATCTCCACCAACTCCGCGTCGGTATCCGCGACCGGATGCGGCCAGCGCTCGAGGCTGCCATCGGCCAGCTCCAGCTGGATCTGGTCGCAGCCATGCACGTGGATGTTCTCCACGTCCTCGCGCTCCAGCAGCTCCTCCAGTACGCCGAGCCCGGACAGCGCCGCCACCACCGCCCGCACCAGCCGCCGCTCGGCCTCCATCGGCAACGGTGGCTGCCCGGCGGCGGCGCGGCGCTGCACCCACGCCGCCACCTCCTCGGCGACGAAGGCGCGCATCCGCGCCTGCTGCTCCTCGCCCGACAACGGCGTGGCCAGGTGGGTTTCCCCGGCGGCGACGCGTTCCAGGCGTGCGGCGACCGACTCGCGGATCGCCCGGACCAACTGCGGATCCGGCGCCCCGCCCACGGCTGCCTCCGGCGGCGGTGCGGTCGAGTCGGTGCTCGGAAGAGAATGCAGGATCGGCCGTGGATACGCCGCTGCCGCGGCGGCGGGCGGGGAACCGTTGTGCGGTGCGGTCATCGTGTCCCTCCGGTGAGCAGGCCCGCCGACGGGCGCGCGGTGGCCGAGGCATGTAACTCGGCGGGGGTGTAGTGGTGGTAGGTGCCGTGCAGGCGACGCGCCGCCCGCCGCAGCCCGCGCAGCAACGACGACCGGCGCGACAGGACACCGCCGTCGAGGCCGTCGGAGAACACCGCCGCCGCCCGCGCATCCGCGGCCACCTCCACCGCGATCTCCGCGCCGAGCGCGGCCCGCACCTCCCGGCTGCCCGCCGCGGTGGTGGCGCACACCGCCAACCCCAACCTGTGCGGCACGATCCGCTCCGCGAGCGCGGCCAGCACCGGGCGCGCGGCCAGCACATGCCGGGGCGTCGGCCGCACCGCCAGCAGCACCAGATCCGCGGCCAGCAGCAACGGCCACGGCGTCACCGCACCGAAGCGGCCGACATCGACCACCGTGTCCGCTGGACACCCCGTCGTGGTTTTGAACGCGGCCAGCGCCACGGTCAGCCGTGTCCAGCCCGTGTAACCGACGGCGGTGTGCTGGCCCGGGGCGTTCAACCCGGCCAGCAGGCCGACATGCCGGGCCACCGGAACCGCCTGCACATGCTCGACCAACGTGGCCGGATCCCCCGCCACGGCATGCCGGGTCTCCGTGACGTACGACAACACACCGACCTCCGGCCGGAGGCTGCCTTCTACCAGCCACTGGCTCAGCCAGCCCGGCGCCAGATCGCCTCCGGCGGGGTCGCAGTCGGCGAGCACCACCGGCGCGGGCCAGGCCGCCGCCAACGCCGCCGCCATCGTCGTCGCCCCCGGCGCCCCTTTCGCCGAGACGAGCGTGATCATCGCCAACATCCTCACCGCCCTTTCCTTGCAGGAGTTGCCGGTTATGCGCCGGGGCCGAGCTGCACCAGCACCACCTGACCCGCCGCCGCGCTGCTCGCCGCCTGCGCCGCGTCAGCACCGACCACGACGTCGACCGTGACCGCGCCGGTCGAATCCGGTAGGCCGACACCGAGCACCCGCGCCCGAAACGACCCGGCAGCACTCGCCGGAGCGGAACCCACGTCGGTTCCAGGACCTCCGGCGACCGGGGTGACCTGAACCAGGTCACCAGGGGAAAGCCCGCGAGCGGGTAGGTGGCCCGGTTTCACCGGCAGCCCGACCAGTCGCTCGCCCGGCCCCGGAACCGGCTGCGCGGACAGCTGGCCGCGCGTGAGCACGCTGCCCGCAGGCAGCATCGAACGCGCGACCTTGCCGACCACATCGGCCCGCTCGGTTGCGGGGATGGAGGCCACGTGCGGGTCCGGGACCGCTTTCGCGACACCGAGAACACCGTCGGACAGCGGCTGGCCCCAGCCGACGTCCCGGGTCACCACCACGACCTCGACCCGTTCGTCCTGGCCTGCGATCAAGGCGTAGTTGCCGACGCCGACGACCGCGGCCAGCACCGCCGCCACCGCCAGCAGCCACCACCGACGCCGACGCGGCACCCGCGGACCACCGGACTCCTCGATCGACTCAGCGGCCGACGGGTCGTCGCCGCGTGACCGCGGCGGCCGGGAAAAAGACACAGCACTACCCACGGGGCAACTCCTTACCCATTCCAGAAATTCGATTCGCTATATCCACATCCGACAACGAAAAACTCGACGGAATGCAGTTGTGAAAACCTCCGTGCGCGTTAGTTCGCGCGCAATGCTTGCACCTCCGCGACCACGAACGTCGCCGACGCCCGCGACATCATCTGCGGAAATACACCACCCACTGCCGCGGTTCCGTCCGAGCCGGTCCAGCTGACCGACCACCCGATCGCCCACTCCGCCCGGACCTGATCATTCGGCTGCCCGTACGAGGATCGTGTGTAGACGGTCCCGCAATCGGGGCTCGCGGCATGCAGGCCGTACGAGCGGTCATACGGAGTGCCCGGACCGGAACACAACATCGAGCCGCCCATGCCGGAGGTGAACGTCATGCCGACCGGGGTCGCGGTCACCACGGCCCATACCGGGCCGACCTGCACCCGCCGCACCGCCGGTGTCCAGACAGCGCGGTCGGTCCATATCCAGGTGTTCTCCCCGACGATCGTGGCGTCCCGGCCATCCGGCAATCGCACATCCGGCGAATGCCGCGGCACGGGCAACGGCAATCGCAACTGCTCAAACGCCTCCGTCGCCAACTGCGCAGGCGACGGCAACGGCGGTGGGCCAGGAGTAGCCGCAGGCCCGGCGTCAGCCGGAGCTGGAGGCAGACAACGCAACCCGAACGCACTACCACCCGGACGCCCAGCACCCGGCACACCACCGGCCCCGAACCCGCCGAGAAAACAACCCGGAGGAATCCCGCTCGGCGAATCCGCGATACCTCCCGAACCAGCACCCACCTGCCGATCCTGGCCAGAGCCAGTCGACCGCGGTCCCGGCCCGCCGGGCCGGACAGGGGCTTGGCCCCGCTGTTCCAGCGCGCGCATATCCACACCTGGGCGGGTGTTCTGACCGTACGGGTCAACCGGCGTGACGATCACCTGGCCGTCATCGCCAGCCCCCTGGGCGACGGCGGGAGCCGGGAAAGCCGCGAGCAAGCCGCCGGCAGCGGCCAAGCAGACCGGGAAGACCTCGAATGGGCGAGTGTGACGCATCAGCAAGCACCCCCGGGAAAGTCGAGCTGGGAGACTTTCCACTGTCCGTCCGCCGGGTCCCGAGCCAACGTTGCGTGTACTGGCATTCGAGGCACACCAACGGTTTTCGGTTTACCCGTGTTGGCATCCGCCTGTCCTGCGTGTGAGGCGTCCTGGCAATCCACAACTTTCGCCGTGGCGCCGACGACCTCGACCGAGGCAATCCGCACCGTCACATCTCCATAGGTGGTCAGTCCCAGCCCCTTGTTGCGGTGCATCGCGTCCAACGTCGTGGACAACTGCGGCTCCACAGCGATTGCGGCCATTGCGTCGTGCCACGTGTTCTCCGGCTTGTGCGGCGTCTGCGCAGAGCGCGGCCAGTACTGGGTATATGCAGACTCGATCGCCTTGCGCTCATCCTGCTTGGACGCGCTCGGTACCGAGTGCGCCTGCGACGGAGCCGAGAGGTTGGGCGACGACGTCGGCGCCGGGGCATCCTTACTGCTACAACCCGCCAGCAGTACTGGTGTCAGAGCCGTGACCGACAGAGCAACGAGCCGCGGCCAACGACGGGTGCCGACGATCATCGCGAATTCCTCCCCTGTCCCTTCGACTGTGGCGTCCACACCGGCCGCGGCAAACTGGTCACGGCTGATTGTCCGTCTACGCGAACAGCATGCTCGCCAACGCGCCCGCCAGCAGGGACGGCCCGGCCGGAAACCGCGAATTCACGCGCCCGGAGCACATCACAACCACGAATGCGACCATAGCGGTGAGGCCGCTGGCTACCAGCAGTCCGCGCAGCAGCGCTTCCCAACCGCCCCAGCCCAGGTATAGCGCGAGCGCGCCGTACAAGGCGGTATCCCCGCCCCCGGTGTGCTCCGGCGCGCAGACTTGCACCAGCAGCGCCAGCGCCAGCACGACGGCCGACACACCATAGGCAAAGGCCAGCTGCGTCCAGCGCCCGTCGACCACCGCAGTGCCAAACAACACCACGGCACCGCCACCCGCGAAAACCGCGGTGAGTGCAAAAGGAAGACGCCGGCAGCGCAAGTCCACGAGTGCGAGGCTGAGTCCTAGCGCGCACGCCCAGCACCATGCCAGCAACATCGACGTCGCACCGAATCGCGTCCACCCAAGCACACACAACGACGCGGTCACTCCCGAGACCATGGCCGTGTTGATGCGGCGCGACCAGCCGAAACCCAATAGCGGCACGCCGGCCACCCGTTCTGCGACCTGAACTATCAGAGGCCCGACCAGCAGTCCCCCTGTTCCAAGCATCCACGCTGGGAGCAATTCCGCGAGCACCTCCCCGGTGGCAACGAAGCGGCGTACGACTTCGGACGGATCCGTGCGCACTGATCGCCGACGGCCCGATGCCACCTACGGCGATCCCGATTACTGGAGCCTTGCCTTCCACGAAACGTGACATTTCCTCACCTCCCGACATCTGCACCTGCGGGGTTCGGTTCCGTGATCTCTACCGTGGACCGCCGCAAGCCCTCGCAGGAGACGGGAATTTGCACAAAATCGGCTTGAGACACCGCGAATTTTGTGCACATTTTGTGCAAATACGAGAAGATCTCACCTCTACTCAACAGTAGAGCACGCTACGCACACGAGTGGTCACAGCACAGGTCGTTGGTATCCAGCCCTAGCGTGACGCGTCGTCACCCGGCCGACGACCAGGTTTCGTAGCCCGCGACGGCGCCCGGTCAACCGGCGCTCCCGTCTCTGGCGTCGTGGCACTTCAGCAATTCGGGTCGACATGGTCGGTCCTCCTTCGCCCGTCCGCTTCCATCGGGTTCTGGCGGTCTTCCGCCTTCCGCTGCGGCGCGGCCAGTGCGCAGTGACGGGCCGATGTCGAATTCTCGTTCCGCTCGGCCGGCCCGTCACCGCGCTGCTCCCGTTCCCCCGGACTCGGCTGTGTCCAGGTAAGACCGGTGTAGCTCACAGGCCTCCGCTAACTGCAAGGTAATCGCCCACTAACTCCGGACTCAGCAGCGCGTTCTTCACCCGTTCAGGCGAACCCGAAGGCTTCGGGAACACCGGATGCCGCTCTTCTGGCCTATAGCCGGTCGGCGCGTGGTAGGCAACGTGAGTGACTGACGGGGAGGGCGTTCCGTACCGCCAGAGCTTGCACGAGGCGCTGGAGATCCTGAACGGCAAGTGGACCATCGCAGTGCTGTCGACACTCGTCCTCGGCGAAAAGCGATACCGTGACCTGCAGAACGAGGTGAACGAGGCAGAGGCCCGGCTCGGCTGGACCTCGCACAGCAAGCCACTCAGCGACCGCGTACTGGCCAACACACTGCAACACCTACAACTGCACGGCCTGATCGAACGTCGCGCCGAGGAGGGCGGGAACTTCGCGGGAGTCTGGTACCAGTTGACATCTGAAGGGCGAGCGCTCCTGCATGCGCTGCACCCGTTAGCAACCTGGGCACAACGGCACCGTGAAATCATGGCGGAGCTCAAGTCGCAATGATCCTCACGTTGCTTCGACGACGCGGGCTTGGTTGCGCCCAGCGTCCTTCGCACCGTAGAGCGCGTTGTCGGCGGCGAGCAGCAGTTCGTCGAGGGACATGCCGGTCGCGGGGAAGTAGGCCGCGCCAATCGATACGGTCACGCTGAACGTTGCGCCGGTACTTTGCGCCGTTACGGGCGTGCTGGCAATGCGTTCGCGGATGCGGTTGGCCACAGCGAGCACGTCGTCGGCCGAGGCGCAGCCGGGCAGGACCACGACGAATTCTTCGCCGCCGAAGCGTCCGCAGAGGTCGTTGCTGCGTACCATCGCCCGCAATGTCTCGCCGAGGGCTCGTAGGGCGTCGTCGCCCGCGAGGTGGCCGTATGTGTTGTTGACCTTGCGGAAGTGGTCAATGTCGATCATGAGAATCGCGGCCGTCGTGCCGTGCTGGCGAGCGCGGTCGAGTTCGGCCTGGGCGATCGCACGCCAGCTCGCCGCATTCAGCAAGCTGGTCTTCGAGTCGGTGGTCGCGGCGTGCTCGAACTGCCGGATCAGCGCGGAGCGGTGCAGAGCGTAGAGCGGTAGCAGCATGAGAAGGGCAAGCCACGGGTGCCAAGCCAGGAGCAGCGCGGTCGCGGCTCCGAGGCACAGCGTCGCGAGTTCCAGGATGTTCTCGTTCAGCCGTCCGAGGAGTCGGCGTGCCGTCCGGTCGGCTCCGGCGAGCGCGATCGTGATGGCCGCGATCGCCGAGTTGACGACGTAGTAGAGCGCGATGATCGCCAGGACGCCCGCTGCTCCCAGAACGCCGCGGTCCAGGGCACCGGAAACGATGTCCAGTTCGCGTACCGCCCAGGCCGCGGCCTGGGTCGACACGATGACGTTGGAGACGTTGAAGGCGGTGCGCGACACGTAGAGCCCCGGCACGCCGCGCCAGCAGCGCACCCACAGGTGCGCATACAACACGACGGCCACAACCGCGGCGAGCGCAGGCGGAAGGACAAGAGCGCCGGCCAGGGTCCATACCGAGGAGAAGTTGACGTGGGGCGTGTCGCTGAACCTGCGGCGGCGTCGCTCGACTTCGTTCGCCATCTCGGCGGCGAGCACGCCGAGCCCGATCACGACCCCGCCCTCGAGGAGATCTTTTCCCGTGGCTGGTACCAGGACGGCGCCGAGCGCCACGGCGGCGAGTGCAAGGAGCTCGATGAACACCACGAACGCCCGGGCGTAAACGGAGTGTGACCAGACTGACCAGCCTGCGTTACCGCGGCGCCGCTCGGAATGTGCTGTCGCTGGTGATCCCTGCATACTGATCTCGCTTCCGTTCCCACGGGAGGGCCCGGCCCTCACGGTGCGGCCTCCGGGCCGCCGGACCCTCCTACCGCCGGCTGTCCCGGGAGGGGGTCACCATGCGTAACAAGGACGTCTGATCGCTCTCGATCCACTCGATTCACCGGGCAAGGCTCGTCTTCGGCAGCCCGCGGCTGCCGAGGGCGGGTTTCCCGCCACACGATCCCCGCCCCTGCCGCCAGCACCGACGCCAGCGCACCCGAGACCGCGACCGTGGTCACCGGGCCCAGCTGATCCGCGACGACGCCGGCGCCGGTGATCGCCACACCCTGCGAGCTGTAGACGCAGGTGCTGAACTTGCCCATCACCGCGCCCCGGCGCGAATCCGGGACGACGGCGACGATCACGGCCTGGAGTCGAATGAGATACACCGTCGAAAAGGCGCCGCAGATGGCCCAGAGCACCGCCGCCCACAACAGCCCCGGCAGAAACACGCACAGAACCAAAGGAAGCCCGGACGCGACGGCGGGGATGATCACCGACCGAGCCGACGGATCGGCGCTCCCGCGGCTGGCCCACCATCCGCCGATGACACTGCCGACCGGATCGGCGGCCATCAGCACACCGACCGCGAAGGACGCC
Organism: Amycolatopsis sp. NPDC059021; assembly: GCF_042739895.1. Classification (NCBI taxonomy): domain Bacteria; kingdom Bacillati; phylum Actinomycetota; class Actinomycetes; order Pseudonocardiales; family Pseudonocardiaceae; genus Amycolatopsis; species Amycolatopsis sp. NPDC059021. The sequence continues at coordinate 4,185 of NZ_JBHYIQ010000042.1, read as the reverse complement.
GCTCCCACCGTGCCCGCATACGGAGCCGCGAGCCCCTCCGGCACGACCAAGAGCCCGATGAGCGAGGCAAGGATGAACACGGCGGCGAGCCGACGGTCAAACATACGGGCCCGCCCAGGCTCACGGATCTCGTCGACCTGGCGGCGTCGGGCGGCGGGCCGCGCGCGGACGAACAAGGCGATCACCAACGCGCTGATCAGGAACGTGGCGCTGTTGAACACGAGGGCACCGGACGCGCCGATCGCGGTGACCAGGATGCCGCCGAGGCCGAACCCGATCACCTGCGCGGTCTGCGTGCTGATCTGCCGCAGCCCGAGCCCGGCCTGGTAGTGGCCTTCCGGCAGAACATCGGGCAGCAGCGATAGCTGCGCTGCCTTGAACGGCGCGCCCGCCAAGGTCAGCCCACCGACCAAGCACCAGAGAGCAGGCAGCGGAAGGCCGGGAATCGCCATCGCCAGCGCGAGACATCCGCGGACGACGTCGGTCACCACAATGACCGCGCGCCGCGGGAACCGGTCCGCGAGACCGGACAGCAGGAACCCACCGATAAACGCCGGCGCGAACGTCAACGCATAGGTCAGTGCCGTGAGCGAGGCCGAGTTGGTCCGGCCGTAAACCAGGAGCGCAAGGGCGACTCGGGCGAGCTGATCTCCGGCTACCGAGAGCGTCTCAGCCAGCCACATCGCACGGAACTCCGCGCCCGCCAGCGCCGCTGCGAAGCTCCCTCGTCCGGCATCCGCCATAGGTCCGTCCCCTCCCCGGCGTACCCAAGCCCGACCGGCAGCCCCCGCCCGCGAACCTGGACCAACCAAAATATGCCCGGAGCGTGCCCGACCCGATACCATCCGCAACTTTTCACTCGGATGCATCAGCTCGACTACGTACTGCAACTGTAGACGCGCTTCTCCACGACGGGTAGCCGTACAACTACTCAACTTCGACCGGCAGTCTGCTCGGCCGCAATTCAATTGCCGCGGCACGGCGCGGACAAGGCGGTCAGATGATGCTGGAGAAAGGTGGCGGACCGCCACGGGCATGGCCGCCGTCCAGCAGATGTTCGGCCGCACCGGCCGCATCGGCGCCGGGGAAACCGAAGGCAGGGCCTACCTCATCACCACCGAAGGCGAACACCCCGCCTGGCAGCAACGCCTCGTCGACGGCTACGCCGTCCACTCCCGCATCGCCGACACCCTTCCCCGACCACCTTCTCGCCGAGGCCGCCCAGGACCACCTCCACTGACGCCGAACACTGGTGGATCGGCACCCTGGCCCACCACCAGGGCACTCGCGACGTCGGCCCCGTCCACGCCGCCCTCGACCTGCTGCTCGAAGGCGGCTTCCTCGCTGAAAGCCGCCGCGAGGACGAAACCGTCCTGCTCACCGTCACCGAACTCGGCATGCTCGCCACGCGGCTCATGGTCAGCGTCATGACCGGCCTCGAACTGGCCGACTTCCTGGCCCAGCAACCGGTTCCGAACAACCTCGACGATGCCGAGGGGCCTGCTCGCCCGCGCCGTCGCCACCCAGGTCCCGCGATTCGCCAGTCGCGGACATGTGCAATGTCCAACCTGCCACCATCCGGCAATGGCGGCGTCGGGGCCTGCCCGCCGTCAGCACTCCGGAAGGGCTGCGCTATCGGGTATCGGACGTGCTGGACTACCACGCACACCGACGTCACCGCCGCGCCCAGCGCGTGGAGGTCCCCGGCACGCGGACTAGAGCACTGGGATGCCACTGAGGCAGCTCCGCAGCTTGCATCCCCGCCGCCGTGGTCTGGCCGAAGGGTGCTGCCAGGAAAGGATAAGTGGCACGCCAGGCTGAGGTCCACAAGAGTTGGACCGATTCCTTGTCGAAATGGCTGCCCAGCAGCTAGGCCCGGAGCCACCATTACACCCCTCGGCCGGGATCACGCCTATGCAGCGAAGTCCAGTGGTCTCAATGGAGATCCCGATCAGTCATCGCATTCACCACGCCAGACGAGGCTGGTCAACGTGGTGCCCCGGGTGAGGACGAATTTGTATTCGCCGGGGCCGGGGTTGAAGTGCAAGCACCTACCGAAGGTCTTCCCCTCGAAGATCCACGTGGCTTGAATGTGGTCGCGGCCCGGCTGGGGCGCGCCGTTGTTAAAGACTGTCGAGCCACCTATTCCAGCTGGCTGCGAGCCGAACCAGTTCCTGGCAGTCTTGACCGCCGCAGGCCCTTGAGTGGCGTCCACATAGAACATGCAGGCATACCCCCTGGGGCAGTCAGGTGGGTTGGGCTCAGCGGACGCAACAGGTGCGATGGCAATCATGCCTACCAGAGCGGCGGAGGCGGCCACCGCAACAGCAGTCAGCTTGCGCATAGTGATTCCTCCTGATCAACCTTCTGGATATTCGCTTCGTGCGACTATCCGTAGCACCGACAGTGGAACATAGCGCAGGTGGGAGGGGTCCCGGGCGGCCCTCCAGTTTGCGCAGCCGATCTCTCTCCACAATTAGCTACTTCGTCGCGGTACGCCGCTTTACCGAGTGGTCGGGTGGACGGACATCTCCTTTTCTGATCCACCCGACCAGTCAGCGCTCCGGCAGTTGCGCGGCAGCGTTCAGAAACTCTATACCGAGAACTCTGCCGTCTGAGGCGAAATCGACTACAAGGGCTACTTCACTTGAAGGATGATTTACAGCGACGCTGCTGTCAACCTCACCCGGCTGCGTGGCGAAAAATCTCAGATACGCGGCGTTCGATTCTCGATTACGTTCTAAGCGAAGAAACTCACCAGACTGTGACACAGACGCCGCTGTCCCTGAGAACCACATACAGATTCGACTGCGTGTTGTGGTAGAGCCAGGTCCGCTGACGCGGTTGCCATTTTGCTGAGCCCCAGTAGAGAGTGACCGTGAGTTGCACGTCCTGCTGGGTCACACGGCGCTCACGCATACGCTGCGAGCAGTGTGGCTCCCAGCCGGTGACCACACTCGGGCCACCCTGGATCGAAACCGATGCTGGCGACGTGGTTCCGTACGACCGGGTCGTCGTTTCGGTCGCCTGAGCAACTGCTCCTGACATAAGCGACAACACGAAGACGCCTGCCATCACCGCACTCAGTTTTCGCGCGGCGTTTCGGTCGGGCTTATTGGCCATGACTGCCTACTCCTCTCCCGTCTTTCAGTACCACGAAGGACTGTGGCATAACCTGGACGGGACCGGTCCCAGTTTCGCTGACACTGCGACCCGTTCGGCGGTCTTAAGAATTCTTAGTAGCGCTTATATCCTCTGCGGTCGGTTTCCTGCTTTGGGGAAGACCCTTCGTGTCCCGACACCACGGAGGCAGGTTCACGAGGTTGGTGCAGCGCCGGACACCGACGAGGACGCGGTGGTGGAGCCTTGTCCCGGGCCGCAGACTCGTCGGAGTGCGTGCGCACGCGCGCCAGCCGCCGACGGCCGAGTCTTTCCTGGCCGCGGTAGGTGGTCGCGGCGTAAGCCCTTAGCTGACAAGGGAAAGCGTGACAGTCACGGTGGCGACGGGCGGCGTGACTGCACTACTCTCCACCCCAGGCACCCGTCTGCCCGCACCACCGACAGGCGGGTTCACTCGCTCGGCAGTGCGGCTTCGTGGACCGGCTGCACCAGTTCACCGGTGCGCCGCACGTCGTCCAGCGCAGCCACTGCCGCTGCCAAGCACTCGGCGTTCCACGAAGGTTCCTTCGTCTCCAGAAGCCCGATCAGGGCGCGGGTCGCCGCCGTGACCCCGTGCTGGGCGCGCAGCGCAGAGTACGCCAACTCCAGGTCTGTCACTTCGGCCCAACGCGCGGCCAGCTTCTCGGCAATCGTGTCCACGCCACCAAGTGTGTCGGTTACAAATCGATAACACCAAGGTGCGATCGAGGGAATCTCAGAACCACCCCACTGGTGACGGAGATGTTGCACCAGGACGCCGCCGCGGCCGAATCGCCGCCGGTCACCGCCCTGCCCAAGCGCGGACGTGCGCCCGGCGTGCAACACCCACCACCCCAACCAGGACGACGTGGTTCGGTCAGTATGCCGGCCCCACCACCGCGACCAGCCCCGCCGGGTGGACAAACACCCAACCCCCCACACCCCCCCCCGGGTGCGCCCTGTCACGCCCCCCCCCTGGGTGGGTTTTACCAATTTTTTGGGGGGGCACAACCCCCAACACCCCCAGCCGGGGGTGTCCCCCGGACC
>NZ_JBHYIQ010000041.1:60191-80092 GCF_042739895.1 Amycolatopsis sp. NPDC059021 | reverse complement strand
ACTCCTTACCGGCGCTCAGTGCCGGTAAGGAGTCCTTCACGGCCAATTAGTCCACAAAGGACTCTATGGACGGGGCGCTGAGCCTCGCGTCGAGGCGTACGAACGCCTGCGGCTCCAGGGGCAACGCATCATTCGGGACAACCCGCGGAGCCAGGGTTCTTCCGATTACGCCCGCGGCGCGCAACCCACCACTCGTCAGGCAAGATATCCACAGCCATTCGTGATTGTGGACAACTTCCCTCCCCGGATGGCTTTTCGCGGGTTTTGTCGTACCCGGGCGATAGAATGTTGCAGGGACGCCCCCCAAGGGAAGGGTGGGGGAGGGGGTTAGGCCGGGGCGCGGTTGCGCGGGTGCCGGGGCGGTCGATCATCGGGGGTCGCGGCGCCGGAGGGTTCCGTTGTGCGCCAAGGATAGTGGGCCGGGCAGACGCGGGGAGAGTCAAGGAAGCGTAACGACACGCACCGTCGCCGAATCGACGCGGGAAAAGCGGTAACGAACCGCGCGCGGGTACCGACCAAGGGTGCAGCGAATCCGGCTGGAGGGTGTGTCGTGAAGATCAGCGTCTTCGGGCTGGGCTACGTGGGCTGCGTGTCCGCCGCGTGCCTCGCCGGTCGTGGTCATCAGGTCGTCGGGGTGGACGTCAACCCGATCAAAATCGATCTCGTCACCCGGGGCAAGGCGCCGGTGGTCGAGGAACGCATCGGCGAGCTGACCGCGGAGGTCGTGGCGTCCGGGGCGCTGCGCGCCACCACGGACGTCGCCGAGGCCGTCGCGGCCAGCGAGATCTCGCTCGTCTGCGTCGGTACGCCGTCGGCGCCCAACGGCAGCCTTTCCACCGCGTACCTCGAACGCGTCGCGGAGGAGATCGGCCGGGCGCTGAGTACCAAGGAAGGCCGCCACACGGTCGTCTTCCGCAGCACCATGCTGCCCGGAACCTGCCTCGACCTGCTGGTTCCCATTCTGGAAAAGGCCTCCGGCGGCACCGCCGGGGTCGATTTCGGGGTCGCGGTGAACCCGGAGTTCCTGCGCGAGGGCAGCAGCGTCCGCGACTTCTTCGACCCGCCGAAGACCGTCATCGGCGAGTTCGACAAGCAGAGCGGCGACGCCGTCGCGAAGCTCTACGAAGGCCTGCCCGGTGACGTCTTCCGCGTGCCGATCCCGGTCGCCGAGATGACCAAGTACGCCGACAACGCCTTCCACGGCTTGAAGATCGGCTTCGCGAACGAACTCGGCGCCGTCTGCCGCGCGCTCGGGCTCGACTCGCACCAGGTCATCGACGTCTTCCTCGCCGACCGCAAGCTCAACATCAGCCCGGCCTACCTGAGACCCGGGTTCGCGTTCGGCGGCTCGTGCCTGCCGAAGGACCTGCGCGGCCTGGTCTACGCCGCGCACCGCGCCGACGTGTCGGTGCCCATCCTCGCGCACGTGCTCCCGTCGAACGAGGAGCACCTGCAGCGCGCGTTCGACCTCGTCGCCCGCACCGGGAAACGCAAGATCGGCCTGTTCGGGCTGTCGTTCAAGCCCGGCACGGACGATCTGCGCGAGAGCCCGCTCGTCGAGCTGGCCGAACGGCTGCTCGGCAAGGGCTACGACCTCAAGATCTACGACGCCAACGTCAGCCTGTCCCGGCTGATGGGCGCCAACCGCGAGTACATCGAGAGCAGGCTCCCGCACCTCGGCCAGCTGCTCGCGGGCTCCATCGGCGAAGTCCTCGCCCACGCCGACGTGTGCCTCGTCGGCAGCTCCGACGCCGCGGTCACCGCCGCGCTCCCGCACGGCGGCGACCAGGTGCTCATCGATCTCGTCCGCCTCCCCGACGCCGCCACGCGCCGGAACGAAAAGGGATACGTCGGCCTTGCCTGGTAAAAGCGGTAGAAGAGCCCTGATCCTCGTCGAGAATCTTTCGGTCCCGTTCGACCGCCGCGTCTGGCAGGAGAGCACGACCCTGCGCGACGCGGGATGGGAGGTGCACGTCATCTGCCCGCAGGGCACCAAGCGGGACACCGAGGCGTACGCGGAGATCGACGGCGTCCACATCCACCGGTACCCGCTCAAGGCCGCGACCGGCGGCCCCGCCGGGTACCTGCAGGAGTACGGATCCGCGCTGTGGCACACCTTCCGGCTCGCGCGCCGGATCGGCCGGGTCGACGTCGTGCACGCCTGCAACCCGCCGGACCTGCTCTTCCTCGTCGCGCTGCTGCTCAAGCGCCGTGGCGCGCGGTTCATCTTCGATCAGCACGATCTATGCCCCGAGCTGTACCTGTCCCGCTTCGACCGCGGCGAGGACTTCCTCTATCGCGGCGTCTGCGCGCTCGAACGTGCCACTTACCGCGCCGCCGACGTCGTGATCTCGACCAACGAGAGCTACCGCGACGCCGCGCTGACCCGCGGGAAGAAGTCCCCCGACGACGTCTTCGTGGTGCGCAGCGCGCCGGTGATCGACCGCTTCCAGCAGGTCCCCGCCGAGCCCGGGCTCAAGCGCGGCAAGCCGCATCTGCTCTGCTACCTGGGCGTCATGGGCCCGCAGGACGGCGTCGACTACGCCCTGCGCGCGCTCGCCGCGCTGCGTGACGAGTGCGGCCGTGACGACTGGCACGCCGCGTTCGTCGGCTCCGGCGACACCTTCGACGAGATGGTCGCCCTGTCGAAACAGCTGGGGCTGGCCGACCGGGTCGAGTTCACCGGCCGCATCCCGGACGCCGATCTGGTGCGCTACCTGTCGGCCGCCGACGTCTGCCTCGCGCCCGACCCGCTGAACCCGCTCAACGACGTGTCGACGATGAACAAGATCATGGAGTACATGGCCATGAGCCGCCCGATCGTCTCGTTCGACCTGCGGGAAGCGCGGGTTTCGGCGGGGGACGCGGCGCTCTACGCGCCCGCCAACGACGTCGGCGAGTTCGCGAAGCTCATCGCGAAGCTGCTCGACGATCCCGCCGAGCGTGAGCGCATGGGCGAGCTGGGCAAGGAACGCGTCGACGGGCCGCTTTCGTGGGACAACTCCCGCACCGCGTTGCTCGCCGCCTACGAGCGCGCCACCTCCTGAGCGCCGAGTACAAAACTTTGAACAAAACTCCGGCGTAGCTGTAACCAATGCCGTGAACGCGACGACGGGTGGGATGAAAGCCGCACTTCCAGCGGCGACAAGCCTTTACCAAGGTCGGATTGGTATCTACTGGCACTGGGACGAGGGGAGACCCCTGCGTTGCGTGACGATACGGTGCGCCTGTCCATGGTCGGACAGGTTCTCCGCAGGCGTTGGCGGCTCCTCGCTGTCCTCGTCGTGGTGGGGGGCCTGGCCGGCGCCGGCGCTTCCCTGCTGTTCTCCCCCGGCTACAAGACCAGCGCGAGCGTGCTGATGCAGGGGCCCCGGCAGGCCGACGAACTGCTGACCCAGGCCCAGGTCGCGACCAGCTCCGTGGTGCTCGACCGGTCCGCCGCCAACCTCGGCTGGCACGTCTCCTCCGACGACCTCCGCAAGCGGATCACCGCCTCGGCCGCCCAGGGCAACGTGGTGACCCTGGAAGTCTCCGGGGCCACCGCCGACGAGGCGAAACAGCTCGCCGACCAGGTCGCGGACCAGTTCGTGAAGTACTCGACCCAGCTGCTGGCCAACAGCATGGACCCCGCCGGGCAACTCGCGCGGGAACAGCGAGAAACCTTGCGCCAGCAGGTCGTGCAGACCAACCAGAAGATCTCCGACCTGCAGCGTTCGGTCGAGGGCAAGGACCTGACCGTGGAAAGCGTCCAGGCCCGCACCCAGCTCGAAGGGCTGCGGACGTCGCTGGAACAGGCGATCAACAACCTCAACCAGGCCGACGCCGCGACCGGGCAGGGCAACATGGTCGTCATGGGCCCCGCCGCGCGGCCCAGCGCCGCGGCGGCGCCGACCATGGTCCAGTTCGTCGCGGGCGGCGCCGTGTTGTTCTTCCTCGTCGGAGTCCTCGGCCACCTCTTCGCCGCGCGCGCCGACCGGAGGCTCCGGAGCGAGACGGAAATCGCCGCCGCTCTCGGCGCCCCGGTCCTTTCCGCGATCGACGTCCCCGACGCCGCCGCCCCGGCCGCAGCCACCGGGCTCGCCGGCAAACTGCGCCGCGCGGTGGGCGGCGACCGGCCGTGGCACGTCCCGCGGCTCGAAATCCCGGCGGACGACCTCAACCGCGACGTCCGCTACCGGCGTGTCCTGACCCGGCTCGGGCTGACCCACGGCACCCGCGAGCGGATTCTCGTGCTCACCGCGGACGACGACGGGCCCGCGGCGGGCGCCGCCGAACAGCTCGGCGTCGCGGCCGACGCCGAGGCCGTCCCGCGGTCGGCGATGGAGCGTGCCGAGATCGCCGCTTCGCGCCCGATCGTCCCGGACGGTGGCGGCGTGACGGGCGTGCTCGTCGTGCTCGGCGCGGGTTCGCGGACCGCGTGGGAACTGGTCGGGATCGCCGAGGCCTGCGCGGACGCCGGGCACGAGATCTTCGGCGCGCTGCTGGTCCATCCGGTGCGGCCCGGCGTGGCGCCCTCGAAGAGCCAGGACACCACCCGGCGCGACGCGATGGCGGGGTCGGCGTGACTACCCGGCCATCCTCCTCCCAGCCGCTGCTCGACCTGCCGCGGCTGATCGCCTCGGTCCGCAGAGGACGGCGGCTGTGGCTTTCCCTCGCCCTGCTCGGCCTCGTCGTCGGTGGCGCGCTCGCGGTCGTCCTGCCCTCGTCGCCGACCGCGGTCACGAAGATCATCGTGCTGCACAAGGACGATTCCCCGACCGACAGCGGGACGCTGATCCGCACCGACGTCGCCCTCCTGCAGACGACGCAGATCGCCGGCGCCGCGCTGAAAGCCGTCAACAGCACGCAGAAACCGGAAGACTTCCTGAAGGACTACCAGGGTCTCGGCCTGACGAACAACGTCCTGCAGGTGACGGTCAAGGGCACCAGTGCGGCCGACGCGACAGCGCGCGCGAAGGCACTCGCCGACGCGTTCATCGCCGATCACGCGCAGCGCAACCAGGCCGCCGCGTCCGCGCAGGCCAAGGCGCTGTCCGATCAGCGCAACCAGATCCAGGCCCAGCTCGCCGACGTCGACGCGCAGATCGCGGAGAAGGAGAAGACGAACGCCAGGGGCCGGACAGCAGGCAACGCGACGGAACTCGAAACGCTGTACGGCAGGCGGGCCGCGCTCACCGCGCAGATCTCCGACTTCGAGCAACGCGCCCAGCAGGCCGGGATCGGCACTCCGCAGATCGCCGCCGGCACGCAGATCATCGAGACACCGCGGGTCCTGCCGCGCTCGCTGCTCAAGACCGGCGCGCTCAACAGCGGCATCGGTCTCGCGCTGGGCCTGGCGCTGGGACTCGCCCTCGCGCTCGTCACCGGCGTCGTGCGGGACAGGCCGGTGCTGCGCCGCGAGATCTCCGAACATCTCGGCGCGTCGGTCATCGCGCAGCTCTCCTCGCCGCCACGCGGGCCCGCGAGATTCTGGCGACGTTCGCGCGGGGTCACCGACCGCAAGAGGATCGCGACGACGCTTGTCCGCGCGATCCGCTCCGACGCCGGATCCGTGTCGCTGCTGGAACTCGGCTGCCCGAAGGTCACCGCCGCGCTCGCCCTCGACATGGCGGCGGAACTCGACGAACCGGTCGCGCTCGTCGACGATCTGCCGGGCGGAGAGCTGCGCACGCTCGCCGCCGCCTCGGGCAGCGACGCCAGGCTCGTGGCCGTCGACGCCCCACCGGCCGAGCCCGAGGAACGCCGGATCGGCGTCGGCTCGGTGTCGCCAGGGGTGGCGTGGACCGACCTGGACGCGCTCGGCGAGGAGACCGTGCTCGTCGTGCGGGCCGGGAAGGAAAGCACGCTGTGGCTGCACACCGTGGCACGGCAGCTCGCCGACCGGGCCATCCCGATCATCGGCGTCGTCGTGGTCGACCCCGATCCGCGCGACCGCACCGACGGTACGTTGTGGGACGGCCTGCACACCGCGCTGCGCGGTCGCGCGGCCGCGCAGCGCTCAACGGACCTGGACGTTCCCGAAACCACGCCGTCGGTCCCGGAACCGGCCGGCGACGGACGGAAGATCCCGGACTCCGAGGCGCCGACGAGGATTTTGGCGCCGGTCAAACCGGTGGCGAAACCCCAGCAGGGCAAGCAAATCCGCAACGGCGTGCCACGCAGGCCGACACCGTTGCTGCACGATCCCGCGCACAAGGGCGAACTGCCGGCCGACCATTTTTCGCCGGTCACCGGGGAGAAGAACGCGGAAGTCTCGTGACGACCGCGTCCAGCTCCATGACGTGCTGTTTCTTCGACTGAAAGGGACGCCACGCAGATGTGCGGCATCGCAGGCACCTACCTCTGGCCCGACGGCGGCCCGCTCACCCAGCGGCTCACGAAGTCGCTGGCCCACCGCGGCCCGGACGGAGCCGGGCACTACGAGCACGCCGCGGGCGCCGGGGAAGTCCACTTCGGACACCGGCGGCTGTCGATCATCGACCTGTCGGAGACCGGCGCGCAGCCGATGGTCGCCGACGGCCTCGCGCTGACCTACAACGGCGAGCTGTACAACGCGCCGGAGCTGCGCGCCGAACTGGAGGCTGCCGGGGTGCGCTTTCGCGGCACCTCGGACACCGAGGTGCTGCTGCAGGCGTGGCGGGTCTGGAACGTCGGATGCCTGCCGCGGCTGCGGGGCATGTTCGCGTTCGCGGTGTTCGACGAACGCTCCGGCGAACTCGTCCTGGCCCGCGACCAGCTCGGCATCAAGCCCCTGTTCCTGGTGCGCCGCGGCGGCGGGGTGGTGTTTTCCTCGGAGCTGAAGGCGCTCGCCTCCGAACTCGGTGGCTCGCTGCGCATCGACGAAGCCGCGCTCGTGGCCTCGCTGCTGTACTACTGGGTGCCGGACGGCCGCTGCGCGTTCCGGGAGGCCGAGAAACTCCCGCCCGGCAGCTGGCTGCGCTTCCACCCCGACGGGCACACCGAGCAGGGCAGTTTCTGGTCGCTGCGCGAGGTCGCGGCCGAAGGCGCCGAATACACCGGCGAGGTCGATCTGGACGCCGTTGTCGCCGAGTCGACAAGGAAACACCTGCTCGCGGACGTCCCGGTCGCGACGTTCCTCTCCGGTGGGCTCGATTCGAGCTATCTGACCGCGCTCGCCGCCCGCGAGCAACCGGGGATTTCGGCCTACACCATCGGTTTCCGTGCCGAGGACGCGAAGTTCGAGGCCATGCCGGACGATCTGCGCTACGCCCGGCAGGTCGCCGCGAAGTTCGGCGTCGACCTGCACGAGATCGAGATCGCGCCGCAGGTGCTGGACCTGCTGCCGCGGATGACCTATCACCTCGACGAGCCGATCGGCGATCCGGCGGCGATCAACACGTTCCTGATCTGCACCGCGGCACGGGAGGCCGGGGTCAAGGTCATGCTGTCCGGCATGGGCGCCGACGAGCTGTTCGCCGGCTACCGCAAGCATCTCGCGAACGTCCTGGCGCTGCGTTATCAGCAGGTGCCCGGCGCACTGCGCAAGCCGGTGCATTCCCTTGTGGACAGACTTCCGGTGGCGACGGCGAAGCGGGGCTTCCGCTCGGTGCGGTTCGCGAAGCGGTTCCTCTCGTTCGCCGAGCTCCCGGAGGAGACGGCGTTCCGGCGCAGCTACACGATGTACGACCGGGCCGAGCTGCTCGGTCTGCTCGACCCGGACCTTTCGTCCACTGTGGACGACGTGCTGACCGAGCACGCCGACACGTACAACGACAACGTCCTCGACGACTTCGTCAACCGGATGTGCCTCGCGGACTCCCGGCTGTTCCTGCCCGGCCTGAACCTGACCTACACCGACCGTTCCAGCATGGCGGCCTCGACCGAGGTGCGGGTGCCCTTTGTGGACGTCGAGGTCGTCAAGGCCGCGTTCCGCATCCCCGGTAACCGCAAGATCGTGGGACGGCAGGGGAAGATGGCGCTCAAGCAGGCGGCACTGTCCATTTTGCCCGGTGAGATCGTGCACCGGCCGAAGGGCCTGTTCAGCGCGCCGATCCGGGCGTGGATGAGCCGGGACCTCGCGCCGGTGGTGCGGGAGGTCGTGCACGACGGCGAGCTGGTCAAGTCCGGTTTCCTGCGGCGCGAGGCATTGCAGCGGCTCGTCGACGAGGACGCGGCCGGGCAGCAGGACCGGTCGAAACACCTCTGGCACGTACTGACTCTCGAATACTGGTACCGCGGCGCCACCGCCGCGGGCGCGGGCAGCAGCGGCAACAAGGAGTGACGTGAAACAGGTAGTGCAGAACTACAAGAGCGGTGAGCTGGCCCTTCTCGAGGTGGCCGCGCCGGCGTGCAAGGCGGGCGGGGTGCTCGTGCGGACGCTGTTCTCGCTGATCTCCACCGGCACCGAGATGATGAAGGTCTCCGAGGCGAGCCTTTCCCTGGTGGGCAAGGCCCGCGCCCGGCCGGACCAGGTCGCGAAGGTCGTGCAGAGCGTGGCCACCAACGGTCTCGCCGCCACCTACCGCAAGGCCATCAACAAGCTCGACTCCTACACCCCGCTCGGCTATTCGCTGTGTGGCGTGGTGGAGCAGGTCGGCGACGGTATCGAGGACGTCTCCGTCGGGGACCTCGTGGCCTGCGCGGGCAACGAGCAGGCGCTGCACGCCGAGCTGAACTGGGTGCCGAAGAACCTGTACAGCCGCGTTCCCACCGGGGTCGATCCGCGGCACGCCGCGTTCGGCACCGTCGGTTCGATCGCGATGCAGGGTGTCCGGCGCGGGGAACCGCAGCTCGGTGACGTCGCGCTGGTCATCGGGCTCGGACTGATCGGCCAGCTCGTCGTGCAACTGCTGACCGCGTCCGGTGTCCGCGTCATCGGCGTCGACCCGGACCCGGCCCGCTGCGAACTCGGCGAGAAGCTCGGCGCGCTGGCGTGCGGGAATCCGGCGTCCGAGCAGATCGAGGCCGCGGTCGCCGAAGTCACCGCGGGCCACGGCGTCGACCAGGTCTACCTGGCCGCGGGCGGCAGCACGAACGAGCCGGTCGAGCTGGCGGCGAAGCTCGCGCGCGACCGCGGCCGCATCGTCGACATCGGCAAGTGCAAGCTCGACCTGCCGTGGAACGCTTACTACGAAAAGGAACTCGAGGTCCGGTTCTCCCGCTCGTACGGCCCTGGCCGTTACGACCCGGAATACGAACTCCAGGGCCGCGACTACCCGATCGGCCAGGTGCGCTGGACGGAACGCCGCAATATCGAAAGCGTTCTCGACCTGATCGCCCGCAAGCGCATCGACGTCGAGCCGCTGATCTCGCACGTCGCGGACTTCTCGACCGCCGTCGAGACGTACCGCAAGCTCAACGACGGCGAGCTGAAAGCGGTGGCGGTGCTCTTCCGCTACCCGGACGCGCTGGCCGACGTCCATGTCCAGGAAGCCATTCTCACGGCGCCGCGGGTGGCTCCGGCTACCAAGGTCGCGAAGGCGCTTCCACTGGGGCAGCCGCTGCGGCTCGGGTTCATCGGCGCCGGGAACTACGCGTCCTCGATGCTCCTGCCGCATCTGGCCGAGATGACCGACGTCCAGCTCCGGCACGTCGCCACCACTTCGGCGCTTTCCGGGGCCAATGCCCAGCGCAAGTTCGGCTTCGCCGAGGCGTCCACCGAGGTCGACAAGGTGCTGGAGGACCCCTCGATCGACGCGGTGTTCGTTGTGACCCGGCACAGTTCGCACGCCGAGCTGACCCGCCGCGCGTTGCTCGCGGGCAAGGCCGTGTTCGTCGAGAAACCCCTTGCCCTGTCGGAAAAAGAGCTGACCACCGTGGTGGAGGCGATCGAGGAGTCGGGCAACGACCGGCTCCAGGTCGGGTTCAACCGCCGCTTCGCGCCGCTGCTGCTGGAAGCGCGTGGCCAGTTCGGCCCGCGGGTCGGCGCGGCTTCGGTGCGGTACCTCGTCAACGCCGGACGTCTCGAGCACAACAGCTGGTACAACCAGGTCGAGAGCGAGGGCTCGCGGTTCGCCGGCGAGGGCGGGCACTTCATCGACACGGTGAGCTGGCTGCTCGGCGATGACCCGGTCTCGGTGTACGCGTGCGCGACTCCGAGCGGTGCCGACCTCCAGATCCTCCTGCGTTACCCGGACGGGTCGACGGCTTCGATCAGCTACGCCACCAGCGGATCGAGCGGTTTCCCGAAGGAGACGCTCGACGTCGTCGCGGACGGGAAGGTCCTGAAGTTCGACGACTTCGTCCGCGCGTCGGTGTTCTCCCGCAAGAAGTGGGCCAGCTCGCGGATCCCGAAGGGCCGCGACAAGGGCCAGCGCGCCGAGCTGGAGGCGTTCGTCCGCGCGGTCCGGCGCGGTTCACCGATGCCGGTTTCGCTCGACTCGCTGATCACGACGACGCTCGCCACCCTCGCCGTGCAGCGCAGCCTCACCACCGGTCTTCCGGTGCGGATCGAGGGTTCGTGATGGATCCCGTCTGGTATCTGCGCCGGCTGTCCCGGATGGGACCGGCCGAGATCGCCGGGCGCGTCACCGACGTCGTCCGGAAGCGGCAGTGGCGTGAGCTGCCCGCCCAGTCCACGCCGTTGCCCCGGCGAAGATTCGCCGTGGTCCTCGATGACGACGTGCTCAAGGCTGTCGGCGACGAAGCTGTCACCCGGCTCGTCGCCACTGCTGACCGCCTCATGGAAGGTCATGGCGAGTACTTCGGCGTCGAGCGGAGCGACCTGGTCGCGCCGGAGTGGTCCCGCGACCCGAAGACCGGGCTCAGCGCACCGTCCGATGTGTACTCGTTCGATATCGATTACCGCAGCGAGGACACGGTAGGCGATATCAAGCAGATCTGGGAACCCTCACGGCATCAGCAGCTGACCGTGCTCGCCGCGGCGTTCGCGCTGACCGGCGAGGTGCGGTACGCCCGGCGCGTCGCCGAACAGCTGCGGTCGTGGTGGTCGGCCAATCCACCGATGCGCGGCGTGCACTGGGTGAGCGGGATCGAGCTGGGCATCCGGCTGCTGTCCTGGGTCTGGGTGCGCCGCCTGCTCGACGGCTGGCCCGGCGCGCGCGACCTGTTCGAGGACAATCCCGTGGCGCTGCGGCAGATCTGGTACCACCAGCGCTGGCTCGAGGACTTCCCGAGCCGGGGTTCCTCGGCGAACAACCACATCATCGCGGAGGCGGCCGGGCAACTCGCCGCGGCGAGCGCGTTCGCGTGGTTCCCGGAATCCCCCGGCTGGCGGGCGGACGCGCTGCGCTCGCTCGACGAACACCTGCGTGCCAACACCTTCGACTCCGGTCTCAACCGCGAGCTGGCCACCGAGTACCACGGCCTCGTCCTGGAACTGGGGCTGGCGGCGGCACTGGAGGCGCACGCCGCGGGCACCCACGTCCCGGATTCGACCTGGCTGGTGCTGCGGCGGATGTGCGATGCCCTGGCGTCCATTGTGGACGTCACGCTGAGCCCGCCGAGGCAGGGTGACGCCGACGACGGCTTCGGCCTGATCGTCGATGGTTTCGACGTCGGCCGCTGGGCTTCGTTGCTCGCGACCGGCAACGCGCTTTTCGGCCGTCGCGATTGGTGGCCGGAAGTGTCCGAAAAGGACGTACGCACCCCGCTGCTCGCCGCGCTCGGCCCGGTGCCACAGCCGATGTCCGCGCGGCCCGTGCGCCGCCCGGCACATCTCGCCGACGCCGGGATGACCATCCTGCGTTCGCGCGGCGAAACGGGGGAGATCTGGTGCCGGTGCGACGCCGGGCCGCACGGCTTCCTCTCGATCGCCGCGCACGCGCACGCCGACGCGCTCTCGGTGGAGGTCCGCCACGACGGCGTCGAGATCCTCGCCGACCCGGGAACGTACTGCTACCACGGCGAACCGCGATGGCGGTCGTACTTCCGGTCCACCCTCGGGCACAACACCCTGGAGCTGGACGGCGCCGATCAGTCCGCTTCGGGCGGTCCGTTCCTGTGGGTCCGGCACGCACACAGCACGGTTCTCGACGTGCACACCCCGGATAGCGGTCCGTCGCGGTGGAGTGCCGAGCACGACGGCTACCGCCCGGCGATTCACCGCCGCTCGGTGAGTCTCGACGGTGACGTGCTCACGATCCTCGACGAGGTCGACGGCTCCGAAGGTCACTGGGGCAGGCTCGCCTTCCATCTCGGCCCCGCGGTCGACGTCTCGCTCGACGGGCACACCGCCAGTCTGAAGTGGACACAAGGACGCACCGCGGTGCTGGAGCTTCCACCGGGGCTGGCGTGGACGGCGCACCGAGGTCAGGAGGATCCGCCGCTGGGCTGGTACTCGGCGGGCTTCGGCCGTCGTGAGCCCGCGACGACGTTGGTCGGCAGCGGTGGCGTCGGCAGCGTGACCACGAAACTGAGATTCGATCGATAGTCCACAGTCAACTGTCCACATCGGAGGGAGGTTCGCGGTGATCCGAACGAAAAGCCTGATGGCGCTGCTGGTCGTGGCCGCGCTGGTAGTGAGCGCGTGTTCCGGGAAGGACGGCGACGCCGCGAACCGGCCACCGTCGGCCGCGCCGTCCGGGCAGGTCGCGGCCGTGTGCGACAAGCTGCCGCCCGGACCGGCCACCGCACCGGAGGGCGCGGTGACGGTCGATCCGGCGGTCAAGGGCGACCTCCGGGAGAAGACCAAGGCCAATCCGGCGGGCACGACGTTCTGGCTGGCGCCGGGCACGCACCTGCTCGGTGACGACCGGTACAACCAGGTCGAGCCGAAGGACGGCGATGTCTACCTCGGCGCGCCGGGGGCCATTGTGGACGGTAAGAAGCGCAACAACTACGCGTTCACCGGCCACGCGAAGAACGTCAAGATCCAGAACCTGACCGTCCAGGGTTTCACCGCGCCGCGTGACGAGGGCGTGGTCAACCACGACTCCGGCGACGGCTGGGTGATCGAGCACAGCGCGATCCAGGACAACGACGGCGCCGGGCTGATGGCGGGCGACCGCCAGCAGGTCAGGGGCAACTGCCTGCGGCGCAACGGGCAGTACGGGATGAACGCGTTCGCCGAGGGCAACCGGATCACCGGGCTCGTCGTCGAGGGCAACGAGATCGCCGGGAACAACACCGGTGACTGGGAGAAACACGTCGACGGCTGCGGCTGCACCGGCGGCGTCAAGTTCTGGTCGGTCAACGGCGCCGACGTCCGCGGGAACTGGGTGCACGACAACCGCGGCACCGGCCTGTGGGCCGACACGAACAACAACGACTTCCTCATCGCGAGCAACGTCATCGAGGGCAACGACGGCGCCGCGATCTTCTACGAGATCAGCTACAACGCGGTCATCCGGGACAACACTATCCGCCGGAACAACTGGGTCGACGGCCGCAAGCGCGCGGACGGCGGCGACAACTTCCCGGCGGGCACGATCTACCTGTCCGAAGCGGGCGGCGACCCACGCGTGAAGGCCCGCACCGACAAGATCGACGTCTTCGGCAATGTGCTGCAGGACAACTGGTCCGGGGTGACGTTGTGGGAGAACGCCGACCGGTTCTGCAACAGCCCGGCGAACACGTCCACCGACTCCTGCACCCGCCTGGTCACCGACCGGGC
This sequence comes from Amycolatopsis sp. NPDC059021, assembly GCF_042739895.1. Taxonomy (NCBI): domain Bacteria; kingdom Bacillati; phylum Actinomycetota; class Actinomycetes; order Pseudonocardiales; family Pseudonocardiaceae; genus Amycolatopsis; species Amycolatopsis sp. NPDC059021. The sequence goes on along the minus strand of NZ_JBHYIQ010000041.1, from coordinate 66,558 downwards.
CCAGTGCGCGGCCCCCGGAATCGGCAAAGCGCCGTTGCAGGCCGACTGCCGCTGGCGGACCCAGCGCGTCGACATCCACGACAACCGGTTCCTGCTCGATCCCGCCGTCATCGGGTGCTCGGTGACGTGCGGCCGGATGGCGTTGCTGTCGAACTACGGCACGTACCCGGAGTGGTCACCCTACAAGGGCGGCGCGGTGCAGGACGCGATCACGTTCAACCAGGGAAACCGCTGGTACCACAACACCTACAAGGGCCCGTGGACGTTCGTGGCGCATGAGCCCGGCCACATCGTCGAGTTCGGGGAGTGGCAGGGCGCGCCGTACCAGCAGGACAAGGAGAGCACGTTCAGCAGGGGTGGTGGCTGACGTGGCTGACACGACCGCGCGGCCGCTCACCTCGCCGTCCACTGTGGACACCGAGCGCCCGCCGAAGCTGGTCGGCGCCGCGTGGACGCTGCTGATCATCAACACCCTCGGCTCGACCGGCGCGCAGACGGTGATCCCGCTGCCGCGTTCGGTGAGCCAGCTCGTCACCATGGGCTCGCTGATGACGGCGTTCGTGCTGGCGCTGGTGCTCAACCCCCGCATCCGGATCCGGCCGAGCGCCTATCTGCTGCTGCTCACGTTCCTGCTGATCACCAGCATCGTGGCGAGCGTGGACCTGCAGTCGGGGCTCGGCGCGCTGTTCCGGTGCTTCCGGTTTTCCGTCTTCCTCGCGACCCTGTGGCTGCTGACGCGGTGGTGGGACGGTGGTGTCACGTTCGTCCGGCACCACATCCGCGCGTACGGGGCGATCCTCGTGACCGTCGCGATCGGGCTCGTCGTCGCGCCCGGCAAGGCTTTTCCGGACATCTACGGTGGCAGGCTCTCCGGTGCGGTGTGGCCGCTCACCCCGCCACAGGTCGGGCAGTACGCGGCCGTCATCGCCGGGCTGTCGCTGCTGCTGTGGCTCGGCCGCCGGACCGACCGCTGGAGCGCGCTGGCCGTCGTCGTCCCGTCGCTCGGCCTGCTGCTGCTGACCCACACCCGGACGGCGACGCTCGGCCTCGTCGTCGGGCTGGCGGTCGCGCTCGGTTCGCTGCTGCTGACCAGCTCCCGCGCGCGGAAGGTGTTCGTGTGGAGCGCGCTTGTGGTCGGGTTCGCGGCGGTGGCGCTGGCCTCGGCGTTGCAGACGTGGTTCCTGCGCGGGCAGAGCGCGGACAACTTCTCCAGCCTCACCGGCCGCGCGAAGGTGTGGGACGCCCTGCTGGACGCGCCGCGCTCGACGTTCGACTACGTCTTCGGCATCGGGCTGACCGACAAGTCCTACGCCGGCCTGCCGATCGACAGCAGCTGGCTGGCGGTCTACTACGAGCAGGGTTTTCTTGGCATCGGACTGGTCGCGGCGTTCCTGCTGGTCCTGGTGGTCGTCGCGGTGCTGCGGCCGCCGTCGCTGCAGCGTGCGTGCGCGATGTTCCTGATCGCGTACTGCCTGAGCGCGTCCTACACCGAGGCCGGCCTGGGGGACGCCTCGCCGTATCTGCTGCACCTGGCGGTCGCGGCGTCCCTGCTGGCCCGCGGTCCGGCGTCGGAGAGCGCTGAAACGAACTTCATTCCCGGGGGAGGGGCACGACGATGAAGGTGCTGGTGGTGCACAACCGCTACCGGTCCGAGCAGCCGAGTGGCGAGAACACCGTCGTCGACCAGGAGATGGCCTTGCTCGCCGAGGGCGGGCATCGGGTCGGGTTGTTCGAGCGCCGCAGCGACGACATCGCCTCGATGTCCTTGCCGCGCAAGGCCGCTGTCCCGCTGCTGGTCCCGTGGAACCCGGCGGCGCGGCGCGACCTGGTGACCCGGTTGCGGGTCGACCGCCCGGACGTCGTGCACCTGCACAACACGTTCCCGCTGCTCTCGCCGTCGGTCGTCGCCGCGTGCGCGGACGCGCGGGTGCCGGTGGTCGCGACGCTGCACAATTACACGATGGTCTGTCCACCCGGGACGCTCTACCGCGACGGGCACATCTGCACGGACTGCGTCGGCGGGTCGCCGCTGCCCGCCGTGCGGCACGGCTGCTACCGGGATTCCGCGATCGCGACGGCGCCGATGGCGGTGAGCATGGTCGCGAACCGGCGGCGCTGGTGGTCCGGCATCGACCGGTTCTTCTGCATCTCGGGTGCGCAACGCGCCACGCTGGTGGCGGCGGGAATGCCCGCCGAACGGCTCGTCGTGAAGCACAACTTCGTCCCCGATCCCGGTGTCCGCCGTTTCGGTGTGGGCTCCCACCTGCTGTTTCTGGGCCGGATCACCGCGGAGAAGGGCATCCTGACCCTGATGGCCGCGTGGGATCGCGTGGCGGCCTCCGGCGGTCTCGGGCTGCCGCTGGTCATCGCGGGCACCGGCCCGCTCTCGGACGACGTCGCCCGCTGGGCCGCGGGCCGGGACGACGTCCGGTACGTCGGCCTGCAGTCCAAAGAGGACTGCCGGGCGCTGACCGCGGACGCCGCCGCGGTGGTCGCGCCCTCGTCGTGGCTGGAGGCGTTCGGGCTGGTCGTGGTCGAGGCGATGGCCGCCGGCGTGCCGACGGTCGCGGCGGCTCACGGTGCCTTCACCGAGCTGGTCGATGATGGGGAGACGGGCCTGCTGCACCGCCCGGACGATCCGGCGTCGCTGGCGGAGTGCCTGCGGCGGATCGTCTCGGCGGACAACCGCGCGATGGGCGAAGCGGCGAGGCTGCGCTACGAAAAGGGCTTCACGCCGTCGGCCGGACTGGACCGGCTGATCGCCGGATACACCGACGTGATCGCCGCCCACGCCTCGTCCGGTGGTGCGGGCCGGGCGAGGAGCTTCCGCTGACCGACGTACGAGGCAACGCCCGGCGGGTATTCGACGCCGTCGCGTCCGCACCCGCGGCCTTGCCACCCCCGCTGCGTGCTCCGGCTCTCGCACTGGTGATTCTCGGCGTGCTCGTGGTTTTCGTGCTGGCCATGGTCTTCGCGGGCGAGACGTCCGTCGACGGCGTAGACGCGGCGATCCTGCCTTTGATCGACGGTGTTGCGCCGCCGCTGCGCTATGTGGCTCTGGTGTTCGACTTCGGCGGTGAACCGCTGGGCTCGCCGCTGCTGGTGGCGGCCGTGGTGGGCCTGTGCCTGTGGCGACGCCGGATGCGGCTCGCGGTGGTGACCGTCGCCGGGGTCGTCGTGACGGTCGGGGTGACCAGCGTGCTGAAACCCGTTGCCGGCCGGATGATCCACGGGCACTACCTGTCGTTCCCGAGCGGGCACACCGCCTTCGCGACCGCGTTGGCCGTAGTGATCGCGCTGCTCTTCGCCGAGCGGCTGAGCCGGGCCGCGGCCGTGGCGTTGCTCTTGGGGTTGGCGCTGGTCGCCGGGTTGTTGATGGGCTGGGCGCAGGTCGCGCTCGGGGCGCACTACCCGACGGATGCGCTCGGCGGCTTCTTCGCGGCACTCGCCGTCATGCTCGCGGTGGCCTGGTGCGTGGACCGCTTCCTGCCCCGTCGTCACGCTGGATGATCAAGCGGTAACCTTGAGCACCAAAATACGGCCTTTCGGCTCAGTATCTTGCGCCGAATGCTCAGGGGGAGACATGTCGGAGGAGACGAAGAGCGCTGTGCGCACCAACGTGTCCGGCAGTGCGGACACCGTCGTGCAGGTCGCGGAGCAGCATGGTGACACGAACATCCACCTGCCGCGGAAACCCGGATCGCCGTGGCTGATCGGCGCGATGCTCTTCGTGGTCATCGTGGCCGCGGCCGTCGTCGTTTATCTCGAACACGAGCGGCTGTCTGCCCGGTCAGCGCCGGAGTCGCAGACGCCTTCGGTCCAACCTCCGGCTGCGGGCGGGGTTCTCGACTGTGGTCCCACCGCGCAACCGATCTACAGCGGTTCCTATCGAGGCTGTGAGATCAAGAACGCGAACATGGGGCAGAAAACTCACGTCTCGGCCGATTGGGGCTCCGGGAGAAGGACACTGCTGGTGATCGGTCAGGGCTACCAGTTGTATGTCGCGGACAACGACGGGCCGTTCAGCACGCTGGGCAAGGTGGCCGCCTCGGGAGGCGGCGGCCTCTTCTTCACCTATACCGGGGACAACGCGGGCTATGTCCGGTTTCTTGCCACGGACTCGAAGCGTTACTGCCTCGACCTCACCGCGGCCCCCGCCGGCTCCGGAAAACCGGCGACGCGAGGCGACTGGTACGTCTGCTGACCGGCGATCGGCCGATCCGCGACGGGCGCCTCGGCTTGTCCTTTGTGGATTGATGGTCCGTGAAGGCCTCCTTACCGGCGCTCAGCGCCGGTAAGGAGGCCTTCACGGCATGGGGCGAAAGGATGAGGGCTCAGCGGTCCGTGTACTTCACCGCGGTCAGCGTGATCACCGTGTGCGGCGGGACCTTCGTGCCCGCCGGCGGATCCTGGCCCACCTGCACCCAGTTCCGGTCGTTGATCAGGGCCCGGCCCAGCCCCTTTCCGTCCACCTCGCGCAGGTTGTAGAGCCCGGCGGCCTGCATGGTGTCCTGCGCCTGCTGGTGGTTCATCCCGGAGACGTCGGGGACCGTGATCAACTTCGCCGCGGTGCTGCTGGTGGGAGAGCCTCCGGTCGGCGCCGAGGACGCGGGAGAACGCTGTTGCCCGGGTGCCCCACAGGCGGACAGCACAGCGACGAGAACCACCAACGGCACGGCTTTCCGAACTGTCGAAGACAACCGCATCCCCTCTCGCCGACATCCCCACGACCAGTGTGGCACTCAGGAGCCGGTGAAGGTACTCCCCGCGTCCTGCCCATACGGCGCGGCCTGCCAGCGCGCGGCGTCGAAGGTGCGCGATGTGTCGTGCGCGGTGAAGCGCCATGGGCCGGTGTAGGTGTTCGAGCGCCAGTGGTTGTCCTGCCCGAACGTGATCGCCTCTTGCACCGCTTCGCCGTGGTATGGCGACCAATCCGGGTACGTCCCGAAGTTCGCCAGCATCGCCATCCGCCCGCAGATTCCCACGGTACAACCGAGCTGCCCGGGATCGAAGCGGAACGTGTTCTCGTGCACCGAGACCCGCTGCGTCTTCCAGCGGCAGTCCGAGTATTTCGCGCCGGACGCGATTTCCGGTTGCGCGCACGACGGCGTCGGGCCGTTCGTCCGGGTGCAGTAGCCCGTCGAGGTGTTCGCGGGGCTGTTGCAGAAGCGGTCCGCGTTCTCCCACAGGGTGATCCCGGACCAGTTGTCCTCGAACGTGTTGCCCGTGATTTCGATGGACGACGTCCTGGCCCGCACGCGCGGCTCCCCGCCGGACTCCGAGAGATACACCGTCGCCGTCGGGAAGTTGTCGCCGCGATCGGCGAACCGGCGGCCCTGCACGACGCCGTTGCCGCGGAAGGTGTTGTCCCGCAGGATCAGGTTGTAGCTGGTCTCGTAGAACAGTCCCTCGGCCTCGTTCGCCTCGAACAGGTTGTCCTCGACGAGGAAGTCGTTGTTGTTCGTGTCCGCCCACAGGCCGGCGCCGTGGTTGTGGTGGATCCAGTTCCGCCGCACGTCGGCGCCGTCGACCACCCAGAACTTCGCGCCACCACTGCAGCCGCAGCCCGGGACCTTCGTTTCCCAGTCGCCGGTGTTGTTGCCGGTGATCTCGTTGTCCTCCAGCACGAGCCCGGTGATCCCGTCGCCCGCCTGATAGGCGTTCAGCCCGTACTGCCCGTTGTCCCGCAGGCACGTGTGCCGCACCTGCTGCCGCGCACCGGCCATCAGCCCGGCGCCGTCGTTCCGTTCGATCGTGGCGTTCTCGATCGTCCAGCCGTCACCGGAATCGTGGTTCACCACGCCCTGGTCCTGTGGCGCGGCGAAGCCCCGCACGGTGAGGTTGCGGATGACGACGTCGTGCGCGCGGCCGGTGAAGGCGAACTTGTTGACCCCGCGCCCGTCCAGCACCGCGCCGGGCGCGCCGAGGTAGACGTCGCCGTCCTTCGGGGTGACCTGGCCGAACTCGTCCTTGCCGAGAGTGTGCGTGCCCGGCGCGAGCCAGAACGTCGTCCCGGGCGGGGACGCCTTGGTTTTCGCGGTGAGGTCGGCGTCTACGCTCGCCTCGATGACGACGGCGCCACTGGGCGCCGACGGGTACGAGGCCGGCTGACGGTCACAGACCGGCGCACCGGGGGTGGCGGCCGCCAAGGCCGGGGAAAGACACGACATCAGCAGCGCGGACACCAGCAGCACACCCGATCTCGGCATACGGGTAACGGTACGTCCGACCGGGCGCCGCCGCTGTCACCCCGAAGTGTGGAGGGGGGGGGGGGGGGGGCGCGCCCCCCCACCAGAGAGCACACACGCTAAGCCCCCAAACCACCGGCCCCCCAACCCCCCCCCCCAAAACCCCCGCGGCCGCGGGG